>JBDTCM010000048.1:0-5236 GCA_039923575.1 Chthoniobacterales bacterium | reverse complement strand
ACCTGACCTTCGGCCAGCACCTCTCCGACAAGATCGCGTCGTTTGGTGGGAGCTGGACTTTTATCATCGTCTTCTTCGCCATCCTCCTGATCTGGATTGCGATCAACGGCATCATCCTCGCGACCCGGGCTTTCGATCCGTATCCCTTCATCCTGATGAACCTGATCCTGTCCTGCCTCGCGGCGATCCAGGCGCCGATCATCATGATGAGCCAGAACCGGGCGGAAGCGCGCGACCGGGCTCGGGCGGAGAACGATTACAAGGTGAACTTGAAAGCCGAGCTGGAAATCCGGCACCTGCACGAAAAAATCGACCACCTCTTGCGCAAGCAATACAATCGGCTCTTCGAGATTCAGCAGATCCAGATCGAATTACTCGAGGATTTGGGACAAAAACGCCGCGGCAGCAAGCCCTCTGCTCCCAACCAACCGGCGTGAATTTTCGCATCGCAGAAGCACTTACTCCGGAAAGCGTGGCGCGCTGTTTTCCGGTGATGCGGCAATTGCGGACACACTTTGAGGACGAAGAGATCTTCGTCGAGCAAGTGGAACGGCAGCGGCGTGATGGCTATCGGATGGCTTTTCTGGAAGATGGCAAAGGCGTGCGGGCGGTGGCCGGTTACCGGCTGATGGAATCGCTTTTCTCCGGACGTTTTTGTTACGTCGATGATTTGGTGACGGACGCCACCGGGCGCTCGTTAGGCTATGGCGGCGCGCTCCTCGACTGGCTGGCGGCGGAGGCGCGCGCGGCGGGGTGCGGAAACCTGGAACTTGATTCGGGTGTGCAGCGCTTTGCCGCGCATCGCTTCTACCTGACGAAGCGGATGATTATTTCCTCGCATCATTTCTCGCTCGAGTTGTAGCACTGCGCCAGAGCGTGGACGCGCGGAAGCACGTCCCTCCGGAGGGACCTGCTTCTGCAGGTCCAGCGTCTACGGCAACGAGAAATAATCCGCGCTCTGGTAGTTGCCTTCCACCGTCTTGACGATCTGCATGAGGACGTCGTTGACCAGGGTGCTCGCGCCGAAACGGAAAAGATCGGGCCTGAGCCAGGCGTCGCCTAACGTTTCTTTCACCATCACGAGATAAGCGAGCGCCTGCTTGGCGTTGCGAATACCGCCAGCCGGTTTCATCCCGATGCGCAATCCGGTTTCGTAGAAGTAATCTCGAATCGCCTCCAGCATCACGAGCGTGACCGGGATGGTGGCGGCCGGTGAAACTTTGCCGGTCGAAGTCTTGATGAAATCGCCGCCGGCGCGCATCCCGATTTCGCTCGCGAGCCGGACGTTGTCGTAGGTCTGGAGCTCACCGGTTTCGAGGATGACCTTGAGATGCGAGGTGCCGCACGCCTCCTTGACCGCGGCAATCTCGTCGAAGACGCGATTGTAATCGCCGGCCAAAAAAACGCCGCGATCAATCACCATGTCGATCTCGTCGGCACCGTCACCGGAGGCGCGGCGGACTTCCTCGAGTTTCAAATCAAGCGGCATCAAGCCCGTGGGGAAGGCGGTCGCGACGGAAGCGACTTTGACTCCGGAATTGCCGAGAAAGCGTTTCGCGACGCGCACCAGATTCGGATAAACGCAGACCGCCGCGCAGGAGGGCACATCGTAGCGCGGATCGATCGGCTGCATCGCTTTGCGGCAGAGGAACGCGACTTTGCCGGGCGTATCTTTTCCCTCCAGCGTCGTCAGGTCCATCATGGAGACGGCGAGCTTGAGACCGGCCAGTTTGGCCGAGGTTTTGATGCTGCGCTTGGTGAAGGCCGCGGCGCGTTCCTCGACCATGATCTGATCGACCGTCGGAATATCCCAGCGATCGCGCAGCGCGTTGTGGCGGTTGTTGGTCGACGGCAGAGTTTTCAATCTAAGTCAGGTTAACGAAATGGGCCGAGCCTGTCGACTGTTGTCGCTTGAGCCGACCGGCTCGCCAGAGGACGAGTCCGTCCGCCTAGCGGACTGGAAGCCCGTCGGCCGGGTCAGGCGGGACGCCTAACTTCCGATTACACTGAGCGCGATCTCGCGCTGATGCGGGGCGCGGCGGTGCTCGAAGAGGAAAATGCCTTGCCAGGTCCCGAGCTGCATGCGGCCTTCCGCGATCGGGATCACTTCGCTCGAGCGGGTGAGAACGGAACGAATGTGCGAAGTGCTGTCGTCGACGCCTTCCGCGGTGTGCTCGAACCAGGGCGTGTCTTCCGGCACGAGCTGCTCGAAGAATTTTTCAAGGTCACGCCGCGCAGTCGGGTCGGCATTTTCCATGATGATGAGGCTGCAACTGGTGTGCCGGACAAAGACCGTGACCGTCCCGCTCGCGACGCCGCTTTGGGCGAGCGCGGCGGCGACTTGCTCCGTGATTTCGTAGGTCCCTTTACCGCGGGTCGCGACCGCAAAACTCGTCGAGTAAACGTGCATCGCCGGCGGCCACGCTAAGCGCAGCCACCGGGGAGCGCAATTTCCGTCCCCGAGGAAGGCTGCCAGGGTGACGAACGAATCGGGCCCACCGCTTCGTCTACAATCGATTCGTTAGGCGAAGCGATTAACGCGAGCGACGGCACGATCTCTGGCAGGGGTAATGAATCCTCGGCTCCCGGCAGTCGAAAATTCGTTGCGCCCGCCAAGGTCGAGTGATTGTCCGGGTGACTCTTCGCCCCTATCTTCGCTGGGCCCAGCGCGAGCAACCAACGATGAGCGAGCAAAGTACGAACGCGGTCGTGATGATTCGGCCGACCCGATTCCATCCCAACCCCGAGACGCCATTGGACAATGCCTTCCAAAAGCAGATCGACCCCGATTCCTCGGCCGATGTCGCAGTGCGCGCGCAGCTCGAATTCGATCGGGCGGTCGAGACGTTGTCTGCCGCCGGAGTGAAGGTTGAAGTCTTTGCTGACACTCCCGTCCCCGACAAGCCGGATGCGGTTTTCCCTAACAATTGGTTCTCGACCCATCACGACGGTCGCATCGCGCTCTACCCGATGTATACCCCTTCCCGTCGCGCCGAGCGCCGTCTCGATCTTATCGAGCGCTTACGCGAGCGTTATCGGGTGACTGAGGTGGTCGACTACTCGCACTATGAAGGACGAGGTCTCTATCTCGAGGGCACCGGCAGTCTTGTCCTCGATCATGTGCACCGCGTCGCTTATGTCTCCCTTTCCCGGCGCGCCGACCGGGAGCCTTTGCAGAAATTCTGTGCTGATTTCGATTACGAGTCATTCACTTTCGAAAGCATCGGCGATGATAGCCGGCCCGTTTATCACACCAACGTCATGCTTTGTGTCGGCTCGCAATTTGCCCTCGTCGGGCTCGATCTGGTCGCCGACCCGGTCAAACGCGAGGCTTTGCGTGCCCGGCTCGAGTCGACCGGCAAGACCATCATCGCGCTGGATCGCAACCAGATCGCCAACTTCGCCGGAAACGCGCTCGAGTTGCATAACGAACAAACCAGGTTGCTCGTCCTCTCGCGCCGCGCGGCGGAACATCTGACGGCCGGGCAGCGCGCCACGATTGAGCAGTTTGCCCAACTCGTTCCCCTCTCGCTTCCGACCATCGAACTGGCGGGCGGCAGCGCCCGCTGCACGATGGCGACGATCCATCTTCCGCCCCGTTAGGGCAGTTTGTCCGGCCCTGGGCCTCCCTATGATCGGGCTGGCGCAAGAGATGCTGAAGGCAGTTACGGATTATGCCCCGGATCGATTCAGCCAGAAGCAATCGCAAGAGGAAAAAGAAACACGCCTCGCGCGGAGCCACGCCCCGTAGCAGCGGTGCGCGCAAGATCGATGCGTCGCCCGCGGAGGAGGAGGAGGCGGGGGCGCCGGCTGCCCCGCCGGTCGGCCGCTTGGAACGGACCCGCCGGCTCATCCTGGCCGCTCTGCGGGTTTGGGAACTAAAGCGGAAGATTCACGACTAAGGTCGCTTCCGTCCCGTAAACACCCGACGGAGGGGGAGCGAGGCTTTCCCGATCCCGGCTTCTGCGTAAATTCCGCAGATGTCGCCAGAGCGAGCAGGCCGGAAGCGGAGCGCGGAATCGCGATGCGATTCACCCTGCGGCGCCCTCGTGCTGCTCGACCAGGAACCGTTGCGCGAAACCGTGGGCGCGGATTGCACGGACGCGATGGCGCGCCTGGACCGGGCGCGCGCCGGATGGCACCGCTTTGAGCGTAAGGACAAGCCCGCCTTTGCCCGCTGGCGGGCGCGCGAATTCGGTGCGCTGCTCAGCACCGCGCGTGAAGTGGAAGAGCAGATTCGCGACGCCCAGACGCTGGTCCACGAAGTGGAGATGGAAATGCTCCGCATTTTTCAGGACGCGCAGAGCGCTTATCAGCGGGTGATGTTTCGGCGCGCCCATCCGGACGAGGTGACCGCCGAAGAAGCCGAATCCTCGCGCACGCGCGACGGAAGCGGACGCAAGGTGAGCGATTTCGAAAAAGAGGCGCTCTTCCAGGAATGGGTGAAAAGCGCGCTCGGGACCAACCCGGATAAGATGGACGACGAAGCCTACACGAACAGCTTCGAAGCTTTCAAATCGCACATGTTCCGAGGCGCGCCGGAGGAGGCGCTTCGGCCTAACGATCATAGACCACGAAGAAATCGACGGAAGATCGAGGACGAGGAGGAGGACGACGACGAAGCCCGGCCGGTCGATGCGCGCGTCCGGGAGCTTTATCGCCGGCTCGTTAGGCGATTGCATCCCGATTTGCGCGCCGATGGGAGCACCGCGGTCTCCGCCCTCTGGCATGAGGTGCAGGAAGCCTACGTCGCGAGCGATGTGGCGCGGATGGAGATCCTGCTCGCCCTCAGTGATATCGAAGCGAATCGCATGGCGGATCAGACACTCGCGCAACTGCACGCGGTCCGGGCCGAATTACAGCGCGCGTGGCGCGCGCTGGAAAAAAGCCTGCTCGAGGCCGGGGGCGAAGACGCGTGGGATTTCGCGCGTCTGGGTCCGAACGAGAATTTGCAGGTGCGGGTGGAACGTCAGCTCAAAACCGATTTCGCCGCGCGTACCCAGCGTCTCGATCTCCTCACGAGAACGATCGCGGAATGGGCTCGCGGGCCGATCAGCGATCGCAGAGTGCGAATGGGATAAACGCCGTTAGAGCGACTTCAATAAGCGTGTAGCCGCATGAAGCACCGGCAGGTGCGAAAGAATGTAGCCCCGGGCGTGAGCCCGGGGTTTCCGATATTGATCGGACCCTGCCCCGGAGGGGCGGAAGGAGTGAGAGCGTTCTCTGTCGCCCCTCC
>JBDTCM010000047.1:0-2591 GCA_039923575.1 Chthoniobacterales bacterium | reverse complement strand
CGCGGCCGCGATAATCGGCAGGAGTAGGCCGATGTCGATCGCCATGTCCATCTCCGGCGCGCCGCCGAGCAGCACCACGACTGAGCCGCCCTCCGAAGCGACGCCGGTCGCTGTCGTTAGGCTGGAGCCGTTGGGAAACGGCAGGCGCCCTTCATGGGAAAAGTCACTCCGGCATTGCGCGAGGAAACTCTGCCACTGTTGCATCTGCGGCAGCGTCTGCGGGAAACCGGGCGCCGGCAGGAGAATATCGAGGTCGGGATCGAGCAGGAAGACGATGAGGTGTTCCGCGCCGGCGTGCGCGGCGAGGGCGCGAGCCGCGGCGGAACGGTTCGCAGCGTCCGTCAGGCCGGCGATCAGCGTGAGCAGCCGGCCCTGGCGCTCGGCTTCGCGCTTATGCCGGCAGGATGCAAACGACGGCGGTGCAATTGTGGAAGCCATTAAATTGCCCGGCCGTTCTGGCGACTTGTCCATAAGTGTTGCATCCCGCGAACTGGATCGGCCCGAGCACTTCCTTGAGCGCCTCCAGTTCATTCCCGAAATCCTTGCCCATGCGCAACCGTGTCGCGACGCAATCGAAGAATATGGCAACCGATGGTTCATGACCATGCATTTGCTCGATCGCGGCCCGTGTCGCCTTGCCGGCGGCTTCCCGGGCCGAGGCCGAATCGGTGTTCATGATGCAAACAGTGACACCCTCCGGGACTTCCGCGGCGCAGAGCACCGTGCCGTCCGGGTTGATCGTCAGCGGCACGCGCAACTTGTAGCCGTCGCCGGTGTCGATCCCGAGGATGTTGTGGAGGAAAAACGGCATCGGGTCTTTCTCATCGAAAGACTGACCGGTCGCCTCCGCGTGCGCGCGGAAGATATCGAGAATCGGCGTCGCGTTCAAGCTCGCCAGGACCGCGCCGCGCGACTCCGTCACCCGCATCGGCTCCGTGCCCGGCATCCAGCCATGGCGCACGCCGATGCCGATCGGCTTATCCGAAATAATCTCGAGCGCGACCGCGGCGTCGTTCGCCACCTCCGTACCGAGAAAGACCTGCGTGTGGCGAAAATTCGCGTCATCTCCCGCGCCGCCACCAAAGAACTGATGGCTCCCGCCGGTCGTGAGGGTCAGCTGTTCGATCAACTCATCGGCATGTCCGGCCAGCGCATCGGTCAGGATCAAGGCGGTGCAATACTCGTTCGAGGTCTCGTGGCCGCAGCGAAAACTGCGTACCATCGATTCCGCCGCGACCTTGCGGTTGGCGCCGATCCCGCGTCCAATGCCGGCGGCGAACTGCAGCCGGGATGAGTGCAGCGCGACCGCGCATGCTTTACCAATGCCCTGCGTCTCATCCGTAAATTCGCCCGCCGACGAACAACCAACCACGAGGGTGGCGCCCGATTTTTCCTGCAACCCCTCCACCAGCGCGGCGGCATCGTAGCGGGGCGAAACAAACAGGATCACCGCGTCCGGCGCCGACCCCTCAAGCCTGGCGGAGATTTGGCGGCCGAGCTCCTGTCCAGCCGCGCGGCTGTCCTCGACTTCTGTATAAACAACCACGCTGCGAGTTTTGGTGGAATTCATGCGTGCTGACCTTCGCTGTCCATCAATCGGATTCAACCGCCGGGATGAGCGCAAAGAGTTCAATATAATTTCATCGCCTCGCCTAACGAGCGACGCCAGGCGCACCCCCGCTGCCGGCCAATCTTCGGTTCCACCGGGGTTTGTCCCCGTCGACCCCGGCGTGCTCCTGCTAAAGGCAAATCCGTGGCTACCCCAACGACCGACCGCCCCACGACACGCCGACATCCTCCGAAACGATCCTGGGATAACGGAAGCTACCGGCGCACGTCGAAATGGATCCGAGCAAGACGGTGCTAAGGCTTTATCTGTCGAGTGTCGACTTGGGCCAAAGATCAAAGCAGCCAAGACGTTTTCCGAGGCCGACAGCGCGCTGACTGATGGTGCGATGGTTTGCTTTCAGCGATGCCCGCCATCTCGGTCACGCTGTCCGGTTGAATCACGAACTCGTGCAGTATTCCGGCGGAACGGACGCGGAGGCGTTCAAGCTCACCACGAACAAGCCCGATCATCTCGCCGGCAAGGTGCAGATCGACGATTCCGCGTCCGGGGGCGCGAAGGTCGATGCGACCTTCGATCTCACGCTCGTGAAAACTTTCACGAACCTGCGCTAGGTCGGTCGATTCTTTTGACCACGGATTACACGGATTTCACGGATGGGTGAAAAGACAAGGTGAGGAGAATGAGGGCGATCCTCTTCTTCCCATCCGTGTTATCCGTGAAATCCGTGGTTCATTTCGGCATGTGCAGCCGGAGGTAGGAAGCAGATCGGATAAGCAGGCGAGCACGCATCAGGTCTGGCAGGAAGGGGTGCATCCGCAGGCGATTGTAAGTGATGAGATGATGCTGCAGAAGCTCGAGTATCTGTAATAACCCGGTGAAACGCAGGCTAGTCGCTTCGCCGGAGCATTGGCGGTATTCGTCGGCGCATGAGTGGTTGGCGGGGAGTGCGACGATTTTGCGCGGCGATGATTGGCGGCGGGGCGGGTAACGGCGACGCAACGGAGTTGCCGGGACAAGTCCG
>JBDTCM010000046.1:0-4131 GCA_039923575.1 Chthoniobacterales bacterium | reverse complement strand
CGGCGGGACCAACACCGTTGCGGGCACGGCGGGCGGCGGACCCGGCACGCTAACGGTCGGCAGCGTGGGGGGTCTTAACTTCCAGGGGACGGGTTCGCCGAATATCACGGTGGACTCCGATAACGGCACCGCCGGCAAGATCGTCCTGGCGGGTGACGTGACCGTCGATAGCGGGGTGACAGCAGCCAGCATCAGCAACGGCGGCGCGCTGGCGAACCCAGGTCAACTCGATCTCAATAACTCGGCTCGTGGTTTCACCGTGGATAACAGTGGTGGCTCTGGGTTAACTGTGTCGACGCAGGTCATCAACGGTGGCCTGACCAAGGCCGGCGCGGGTGTCCTGACTTTCTCGGGAGCGAACACCTACACCGGCCAGACCGTGATCAACGCGGGCACGCTGAAGGTGGATAATGACGGCAGCAGCACCTTCCGGCCTTATCACCGGCAGCAATGCGGCTAACTCGATTCAGGTAAATGCTGGAGGGACATTGCTCCTGGCCGGCAGCGGAGCAACCAATCGCATTGCCAATACCACTGGGACGACCCTCAACGGAGGCACCATGTCGATCGCCTCGGGCTCCCAGGAAGGCGTCGCGGCGACCAAGACGGCCGGGAATGTCACCGGAACCAGCGCGACAGGTCTCGGCGCACTGACTCTCACGGCCAGCTCGACCCTCGACTTTAGCTCTTTGGGTAACAGCACGCTGCTGGTCTTCTCGAGCTTCGCACCGGGCACGTTTACGTTGAACATCACGAACTGGACCAATGCGAACTACGACGGCCTCTTAAACTCTGGGCTGTCCACCGACGACCGACTCGTCTTCGCATCCAGTCAGTCGACGAACCTAAATAACTTTGACTTCGGTTTCGGAGCCGGCGTGAACGTCACGCAAATTCAATTGGACGGTGGCTTCTACGAAGTCGGAACGAGTCTGACGCCGGTGCCGGAACCCTCCACCTGGTTAGCGGGTGCGCTCGCACTCGGAGCAGTCGCCTGGACCCAGCGGCGCCGGTTCCAGGGCAAGATTGCTTTCGCCAAGGTCGCGTGATCGGGGAGCGGGACGACATCCGCCACGGCGCGCTGGCTGTGATCCTCCCTCCAGGCAAGCGACGCGCTTGCCCTACAATTTTCGTGCGATCCTTATTCCATCCGTGCAATCCGTGGTTGAGAGAAACTGGGACGGCACGGAGGCCATCCCTCCACGGTCCAGTTAAACGATGGCCTCGATCTCGCGAAGCGAAGTCGATTCCGGCAATGGCTCACCTTTTGCCTGGAGCAGGCTGATCCATTCATCGACGGCGGCGCAGAGCTCTGCGTAAACCGCCTGCTCGTCGCTACCGTGCACTCCCCCTAACATCAGACCCGGACAGCGCCCAACATAGCATTGGTCTTCCTCACTCCAGGCTACGACCTTTACGTAGCGATCTGATGGTTTGCTCATGATCGAATTCGTTCGAGGGCTCGTTTTAAGTCGCGCTCCTGATAGTGTTTCGCATCGTCCCCGCTTCCACCAGAAATGGTGATCCTGACGCCACGAGGATGGACGAAGTTCCGGTGCGATCCTTTGCCTCCTCGATCTACAAACCCTTGCGTTTCCAAATCGGCAATCAGTTGGCGAATCTTCCGAGGCACGAGGAAAGTATCATAGGGAATCGAAGTTTCAAAGGCAATGAGGTTTCCTGGTAAGCTGGAATTTCAAGCACTTGGTTAACGTGGCGCGCGAGAAAGGTTTCACGAGCGTCAATCTCATGCAAGGGTATCAGCCTGTTCGGATCGTAAGCCCATTGGAGTTGATCTATGGCCATGAAAGTCAAGAAATTTGACGCAGTCGAAATGTCGCGCCAGTTGCGCGAAGCGACCAGCGGCAAGCTGGCAGGGATGAATCGTGAGCAAGAACTGGCATATCTGCAGGAAGCAGGCGAACGACATCGAGCAGAAGTAAAGACCCGCCAAAAAAGCTGCGAAGGCGAGTTCGTGAGGACAGTGAATCGCATTAGCGTGGTCGCCAGCTGGAATTTTCAGCATCTTGTGAACTACGAGCGGGAAGTCGCCTTCAACCCCGAACGCTTTCGGGGTCAATGGTGTTAATTTGTTGCAGGGATACGGCTCGGTTTGTATTGTCAGCCCATTGGAGCTCATCCATGCAAACGAAAGTGAAGAAGGGATTTGATGCGGTCGCGGAATCGCGCCGGTGGCGCCGTGAGACCAGCGCGTTGTTGGCAACAATGAGTCCAGAACGGCGGATCGAGTTCATCAACCGCCGCATTGCCAGTTTGCCCTCGACTCGTCCATTAACCGCCAGAAAAAACGCGAAAAAAGCCTAACTCAGTCCTTCAGCCGAGTGCCGCTCAGGGCCTCCGCGACTGCTCTGCGCGCGGCGTTTCTCGGCAGTTTGATCGGTTGATTTGCAAACGGCTGTCCGGCAAGGCCCCGAACATTCGGAAGGGAACCAAAACAGAGCCCCGCATCCCGCATCGTGAATTCGCCCTCGGGCTCCTTCGGCGAAAGTAGTGGATGGAAAAATCAAAGCCCATCGTTTACGCTGGAGCATGAGCACGCTGACCAGGACATTGATCGAGGAAATCAAGAGCGCGCCGGAAACCGTGCAACAGGAGGTCTTTGACTTTCTTGTTTTCTTGAAAGCCCGACAAACCGCACGAACCGAAGGGCGAGAGGACCTGCTGCCCCTCGCGCAAACCGCCTGGGGTGCTGACTGGGATACACCGCAGGAGGACGAGGCATGGCGCGATTTGTAAGCGGCGAAGTCGTCGTCGTGCCATTTCCATTCACCGACCTCTCCAGCGCGAAAATCCGACCGGCCCTCGTCTTGGCTTCGCTGAGCCGAGGTGATCTCGTCCTGTGCCAAATCACCAGCCAGGCTGTCGGCCATCCTCAGGCCATCCCGATTCAGCTATCGGATTTTGAACCAGGCGGCGCGCTCCGACGTGCCAGCTTCGCTTTGCCTCATCGCGTGGTCACAGCCAATGAGGTCTGCGTCCGACGTGCCGTCGGCAAATTGAAGCCAGACAAACTGAATCAAATCCGGGAGCAAGTCTGTGCCATCATCCGCCAGGCTTGAATCCTTTCGCGGGGTCCGGAAGGGGTCGATCCTTGGGTCGGTCCTCACTGTTGACACAAACTTCATGACCAGTAAGCACGACCAGACCGGCAAGATGGCACTCGCGACAGTGCACGTAATTTCCGCCGAGGGCGTGATCACGAAAGCTCGCGGGAAGTTCTTCCCCCGCCGCCAGCTTCAAGATTGCGCTTCTGAGGACATCGATCCGCCGATGGGATGAGCGCAGCTTCTTATAATCCTTCTTGAACTGGCTCGTGCGAATAATTGTCCGCATGATCTGCCTGCCACGCCGCAGCCGTTACCGAAGGCGGGCTTCCGCCTCAGGTCTCAAGGTCCTGAAAAAGCGCTTCGACGCTTTCAAAGTGTGGCAACTGGTCGATCGGTTCTGCGATCGCCTCTCGAGTGGTTTCGTTAGGTTCATCTTCCCGGACGAGAAAAGTGACGACCGCAGAGGTGGGGCCTGATAGTCGCATCGGGTGGCGCAAACGAACCGTTCCATCTGCTTCCACGATCGCATCCAGGGTTTTCAGAGAAGCTCCCATGAACGAGCAATATCGTCCCGCCGTCGTGCTCGTCAACCGGGCAGGGACCGACTCCAGCGAGTTAAGCTGGCCAAGAAAAGGATGGACGAAGTTCCGGTGCGATCCCTTGCCTCCTCGATCGACAAACCCTTGCTTTTCCAAATCGGCAATCAGTGTTTTTCGAGGCACGAGGAAATTATCATGGGGAACCGAACTTTCAAAGGCAATGAGGATCGCAGACGTTTTGAAGCCCAGGGATCATCCATCCAGGCAGGCGACGCGCCCGCCCTACTCGGACGGCACTGAGGCCGTCCCTCCAGGCGGCAGGGCGGAGCTCCGACTTCTGACCTCCCCGCTGGGCAGTAGGCCGCTCGCTCCCCGCTGTAGACTATGCGCTCTCCGAGCTGTCGCTCTACGAGCAGAAGCCGGAAGCCAAGCAGGAAGCCGCGCCCGGAGGCTGCCCTACAAATCGGCGGCTGCTCTGCGCGGCTTTTCTGCGCATGTGGATCGCCCTCTTTACGAATGGCTGT
>JBDTCM010000045.1:0-7834 GCA_039923575.1 Chthoniobacterales bacterium | reverse complement strand
TCGTCCTCCTCCTCTGCGGCGGCAACATCGATCCGAACGTCCTCAGCCGCGTGATCGAGCGCGGCCTGGTCGCGGACGGCCGCCTCTCGCGTTTTACGGCCGTGATCAGCGATCGGCCGGGCGGCCTGGCCGATCTCACCGCGCAGATCGCCGCCGCCGGCGCGAGCATCAAGCAAATCGTGCACGATCGCGCTTTCGCCAGTTCCGACGTCTCGGCGGTCAATGTCCTTTGCACCGTCGAGACGCGCGACCGAGCGCATCTCGACGGATTGCTCGAAAAGCTCAAGGCGAACGGCGTCAAAACATTCGAGATGTAGACGCTTCGCTCTGCGAAGCGCGGGAGTTGTGTGAACCGTAGCGGGTTTGCCGCAGCAGCACGCAGACCCGCGCCTCCCAGAGGGAGGCGTCTACAAAAGCCCCCGGCTTGCGCTCAATTCGCGTGCTCGTAGGATTCGCCATGGATTCAGTTGCTGCACCGGTCGGTGAAAAAGTGGCGGGAAAATCCGCGTCCGATCGGCCGTCAACGTCGCCGGAACTCAGCCGCTTCGTTAGCCGGCATATCGGGCCTAACGATGACGAGATCAGCGCCATGCTCGCGGCCGTTGGCTTTGACAATCTCGCCGCCTTCATTGATGCGACCGTCCCGCAGGACATTCGCCTAACGACGGCGCTCGATCTCCCCGCCGGCAAATCGGAGCAGGAGGCGCTCGCCGAACTGCGCGCTCTCGCCCAGCAAAACAAAGTCGCGCGCAACTTCATCGGCGCGGGCTATTCCGACTGCTTCGTCCCGCCGGTCATCCAGCGCAACATTCTCGAAAATCCCGGTTGGTACACCGCCTACACGCCCTACCAGGCGGAGATCGCGCAAGGCCGCCTCGAAGCTCTGCTCAATTTCCAAACCATGGTCACCGACCTGACCGCGCTCGAGATTGCGAACGCCTCGCTCCTCGACGAAGCGACTGCGGCGGCCGAAGCGATGGCGCTTTGCCACGCCGTCGTGGGCGGACGCGACTCCTTTTTCGTTTCTGAAAAGTGTCACCCGCAAACGATCGAAGTCGTGCAAACGCGGGCCAAACCGTTAGGCATCCAGGTCGTCGTCGGCGACGCCGCGACCTTCCAGCCTAACGACAAGGTCTTCGGCGTGCTTTTGCAATATCCGACCACGGACGGCGCGATCATCGATTACGAGCCCTTCATCAAATTCGCCCACGCGGCCGGTGCCCTCGCCATTGTCGCGGCCGACATTCTTGCGCTCACCCTTTTGCGTCCGCCAGGTGAAATGGGCGCCGACGTCGCTGTCGGCAGCACGCAACGATTCGGCGTTCCGTTAGGCTTCGGCGGACCGCACGCGGCCTATTTCGCGACACGCGATCAGTACAAGCGGCACATGCCGGGTCGCTTGGTGGGCGTGTCGCACGATGCCGCCGGGCGTCCCGCTTATCGGCTCGCCCTGCAGACGCGCGAGCAACATATCCGCCGCGATAAGGCGACCAGTAACATTTGCACTGCGCAGGTCCTGCTCGCCGTGATGGCGTCGATGTACGCGGTTTATCATGGGCCCGACGGATTGCGCGCCATCGCCCGCCGCGTCCATGACCTCACTTGCCGGCTCGCCGATGGCCTGGAGTTACTCGGCTACGGACTGGCGCATGACGATTTCTTCGACACCGTCCGGGTCGAACTCGGGAAAAAACCGAGCGCCGAATTCGTGCGGCGCGGCCGGCAGCGGAACTGCAATCTGCGCGCGCTCGGACCGTACAGCGTTGGCCTTTCTCTCGACGAAACGACCACGCCGGCCGACGTCGAAATGCTCCTCGCCATCTTCGGCGAAAATCGCGCCGTCCTCCCCGGTGCGACCGTCCCCCAGCGCGAGTCGACGATCGAAAATCGCCAATCCGATTTTCTGACCCACCCGGTTTTCAACGCCCACGACAGCGAAACCGAGATGCTGCGCTACCTGCGCCGGCTCGAATCGCGCGACCTCTCGCTCTGCCATTCGATGATCCCGCTCGGCTCTTGCACGATGAAGCTGAACGCGACCGCGGAGATGTTCCCGGTTTCCTGGCCGGAGTTTGCCCGCATCCATCCGTTTGCGCCTAACGATCAGACCGTTGGCTATCGCGCGATGTGCGAGCAACTGGAAGGCTGGCTGGCGGAAATCACCGGCTTCGCCGCCGTCTCGTTGCAACCGAATGCCGGTTCCCAGGGCGAATACGCCGGTCTGCTCGCCATCCGCGGCTATCACGCGGCTCGGGGCGAAGCGCACCGCAATGTCTGCATCATTCCCACTTCCGCCCACGGCACCAACCCCGCCAGCGCGGTCATGGCTGGGTTCCGCGTCGTGCCGGTGCGTTGTCTCGACGACGGCGACATCGATCTCGCTGACCTGCGCGCCAAGGCCGCGGCGCACAGCAAAGATCTCGCCGCGCTGATGGTGACGTATCCCTCCACCCACGGCGTTTTCGAAACCACCATCCGCGAGATCTGCGAGATCGTGCACAAGCACGGTGGCCAGGTTTACATGGACGGCGCCAACATGAACGCGCAGGTTGGGCTCTGCCGTCCCGGCGACATCGGCGCGGACGTTTGCCATCTCAATCTGCACAAGACCTTTTGCATTCCGCACGGTGGCGGCGGTCCCGGCGTCGGACCCATCGGCGTGGCGCAGCATCTCGCCGAATTTTTGCCGGCGCTTAGCTCGCTTGACCAGCCACCCTCCAACTCATCCGGTCCGGTCGCTGCCGCGCCTTACGGCAGCGCCAGCATCCTGACGATTTCGTGGATGTACATCCGGATGATGGGCGGCGCTGGCCTAACGAAAGCGACCGAGGTTGCGATCCTGAATGCGAACTACATCGCGAAACGGCTCGCCCCGCATTTTCCCGTGCTCTTCAAAGGCCGGAACGGCCTCGTCGCGCACGAATGCATTCTCGACTTGCGCCCATGCAAGAGCGCCGGCATCGAGGTCGAAGACGTGGCCAAGCGTTTGATGGATTACGGGTTCCACGCCCCAACGATTTCCTGGCCGGTGCCCGGCACAGTCATGATCGAGCCGACTGAAAGCGAGCCGCAACACGAGCTCGATCGCTTCTGTGAAGCGATGATTTCAATCCGCGCCGAAATCGAGGCGATTCGCACGGGCGAATCCGATTCGAAAGACAACCCGCTCAAGAATGCGCCTCACACCGCCGAGCAGGTAACGGCGGACACCTGGGATCATCCCTACTCGCGTTCGCAAGCCGCCTTCCCGGCCAGCTGGACGCGCGCGCAAAAATTTTGGCCGGCCGTCGCGCGCATCGACAGCGTCTACGGAGACCGCAATCTCTTCTGCACCTGTCCGCCGATGGAAGAATTTGAGGAAAAAGAATAAGATACGTTAGAGCTGAGGAACGCAGTGAACCTGGCCGCAGGTCCAGGCTGAAGGTTTGCCGAAGCAATCGTTAGGCTAAGCCAGCAGAATTTCCCCCTCGACGTAAGTGACGGCTGCGCCGCCGATCGAGACACGGTCGCCGCGATTCTGGCAAAAGAGCTCGCCGCGGCGCGCGGAGATCTGGCAGGCGAAGAGTTCCTTCTTCCCGAGGCGTTGCGACCAATAGGGGATCAACGTGCAATGCGTCGAACCGGTGACTGGATCCTCCGGGATGCCGGCGGCGGGCGCGAAATAGCGCGAGACAAAATCGCAATCGTCACCGGGCGCGGTCACGACGACGCCTTGCGCGTCCAACTTCGCGACGCGCGCCAGGTCGGGCTGGATCGCGGCCACCTCGTTTTGCGAAGGAAAGATCGCAAAGTAATCACGGCCTCTCAGGAGCTGTTCCGGGCGCGCCCCCAACGCTTCGGCTAGCTCGTTAGGCAATCCGACCGAGTCGGCCGGAAGCGAGGGAAAATCGAGCACCAATCGTTTCCCATCCCGCGTCACCTGGAGTTCACCGCTCTTGGTTTGGAAACGCACCTCGGCCTCGGGATAGCCGCGATGGTGAAAAAGAACGTGCGCAGAAGCGAGGGTGGCGTGCCCGCAAAGGTCCACCTCCACCGCGGGCGTCATCCAGCGCAGGTCGAAGTGTTTTCCGCGCGGGACGACAAAAGCCGTCTCGGCCAGATTGTTTTCCGCCGCGATCGCCTGCAGGCGCGTGTCGTCGAGAAACTCCTCAAGAAAACAGACACCTGCCGGATTGCCGGCGAAAGCTCGTTGGGTGAAAGCGACGACTTCGAAATAAGGAATTTTCATAAGGGTTCACGCGAAAACATTACATAATTGTCATATTTATCTTGCCTTTTGGCCCGCCGCTCGCTCTTATCCCGCGATGCGATCTCAACCTCGACTCATTGTCACGCTGGCGCTCTTCGCCTGCAGCTTCCTTTTTGTTCAAACGAGCGACGCCCAGGCGGCGCTTACGCCGGTGGCTCTCGCCGGAGACGAGAATGGGGGCGAGGACAACGATGAAACCGACAAGATTCACCCGGTTCCGCATGGTCCGCGTGCCCAGGCGTGCGTGACCGCCGACGGGGCGCGGTTGCCCGAGACCGATCAGACTTTGGCTGTCACGCAGTCTTTCGAAAGTCAGGAGTTGGTGGTCGAGGGCACCGAAGTCGATCCGGTGGAATATCCCGCCCTCCCGGAAGTCGAGGGCACCCGGATCAACTCAGGCAAGAAGACGTCGTTTGTGCGACCGGAGGAATTTCCGAGCATTGCCAACAACGATTACCGCGAACTTTTCTCGACCACGCCGGGCCTGCTCGTAAGCGAGGAGCCCTCGTCGCCGATCGTTAACTTTGGTTACCGCGGCCTCGATTCCCAGCGCAGCGAGTTCATGCAGATCCTGAAGGATGGGGTCTCGATCAAGAACGAGCAGTTCGGTTTTCCGGAATCGCACTACACGCCGATCCTCGATGCGGTCGAACGGGTCGAGTTCATCCGGGCCGGGGCGGCCTTGCAGTTTGGCCCACAGCCTGGCGGCGCGCTCAACTTCGTTATGAGAATGCCGGAGAAAAATGTGCCCTTTTCCTTTACGACCAAGAATCTTTTCGGCAGCGACGGGCTTTACACCAACTACAGCGCGGTTGATGGCACGACGGGTCCTGTCGGTTACTACGCGTATTTCGATCATCGTCAGCGGGACGGTTTCCGCACGAATAGCGATTACGATCTCAACGCCGGCAGCGCCAAGCTGGTTTACGATCTCGGCAACGACAGCCGATTGATCCTCACGATCGATGGCTACGAGGAAGAACACGGCGAACCCGGTGGCCTGACCGAGGTGCCGGCGCCGGGCGCATCCCTTTACCAGGTGGATCGCAACGTATCGACGCGCTTTTTCGATCGCTTCCGGCTGAAGCGCTATTACGGCATGCTCGAATACCAGAAGATTTTCTCCGAACGAACCCAGCTCGATCTCAAAGCCTTTGGCGGCTACCTGCAGCGCTTTAGTAAACGGCAGCGCGGAGGCGGTTTTGGCGTGGCACCCGATCCCAATCCGGCGCCCGGTTCGGCCGCGAGCACGAACGACATTCAGGATCGTGAGGACTACACGGAAGGCGCTGAATTGCGTTTGCGCCACGACTACGACCTGGCGCACGATGTCTCGACCTTTGCCGGCGGTCTTTACTTCTATCACGCGCTCCAGGATCGCCACGATGAGCGGGGAGCGACGCCGGATGCGGAGACTGGTTTGCTCCGGCGTTTTAACACCGGCGAGACGACCGATTTCGCGCTCTTTGCCGAGAACCGATTTCATTTCGGGCGGCTTTCCCTGACGCCCGGGATGCGCCTCGAGTTCTTCCAGCAGAGCTTGGACGAGAAGGTCAACATCACCCGCGCTCCCGGCGATCCGCTCCTTTCCAGCTCGGACTTTTCGTTCGTGCCACTCTTTAGTCTGGGCGGAAACTACGTCCTGGTGGAGGGACAAGTGCCTGGCCCGGTTTCGATGGCGAAGGAAGACGACAAATCGGTGCCGGGGGCTGCTTCTCTGGTGCCCGGCGGCTCACCGCGCCTGGAAATCTACGCCACCGTCGCGCAAGCCTACCGACCCCGCACTTACGGCGAACTGGTCTCCACCGCGCCCGACGGCGTCGTCAACGGCGATCTCAAGGCAGGCGAGTCGCTGCAATTTGAACTGGGTCTGCGCGGCAAGCCGCTCCCTATCTCACCTTCGATCTCGGCGGATTCTATTTCGAGGTGAACGATCAGGTCGGAGAAATCACCGGCGTGAACGCGGCCGGGGCCACTTTCACCACGACGCAAAACGTCGGCGATGCTCGCTACGCTGGTGTCGAAGCCGCGTTCGAACTCGATCTCCTCACTCTCTTCAATGGCGGAACGGAAAGCCGCTACGGCCACTTCAATCTTTATGGCAACGTCACCCTTCTCAACGCCGAGTTCACTGCCGGCCCGAACAAGGGCTTCGATACCACCTACGCTCCCGATTATCAGTTCAAGGTCGGCGGCATTTACCGCTGGAAGGAAGCCGTCAAAGTGGGACTGCTCGGGAACCTGGTCGACGATTCTTTCGCGGACGCGAATAACACCCGCTCGCACTTCATTCCCGCCTACACCGTCTGGGATCTCACCGCGGAGGTGAAGTTCCTCGATGGCCGGCTCGGCGTCTTCGCCGGTATTCGCAACCTGTTCGACGAGGATTTTTACGCCGAGATTCGCGACGAAGGCATCGTTCCCGCCTATCGCCGGAATTACTACGGCGGCTTAAGCGTCAAGTTCTAGTCTTACCGCATTAGAGCACGCGAGGATCGCGGGCATCTCCGGGGAGCGCACGCGCCCCGCGTGTTGGTTTCGGCGCCCTCGCCGAAACAGGCTTTGATCTCTGGCGCGACGGGCAAGAAAAAGTTCGCGATGGCGAGGGCGCCATCGCCAGCACGCGGGGGCGCGTGCGCTCCGCCGAGCCAGGCAGCCGCGGAGTTCTTTTTCGAAACCAGGAGAGTCGTTAGGCGATTAGCCTAACGACGACAGGTCGATGACGAAGCGATACTTCACATCCTGCTTCAGCATGCGCTCATAGGCTTCGTTGATCTGATCCATCCGGATCATTTCGATGTCGGAAGTGATCCCGTGCTCGGCGCAGAAATCGAGCATCTCCTGCGTCTCAGCGATGCCGCCGATCAAGGAGCCGGTGAGCCGACGCCGCGGCACGACCAGGCTGAAAGCCGAGAGCGGCACCGGGTTCGGCGGAATGCCCACGAGGGTCAAAGTGCCGTCACGTTTCAGGAGCGCCATGTAGGCGTTGAGGTCGTGCTGCGCGGAAACGGTATCGAGGATGAAGTCAAAACTGCGGGCATGCGCTTCCATCTGCGCTTCGTCCTTGGAGAGAATAACTTCGTCGGCGCCGAGGCGGAGCGCGTCTTTCGCTTTGCTCGGCGAAGTGGTGAAAAGGGCGACGTGCGCTCCGAAAGCGTGTCCGAACTTGACCGCCATGTGCCCGAGTCCGCCGAGGCCAACAACACCGATCTTGTGACCCTTCCTGATCTTCTGCAGACGCAGCGGCGAATAGGTCGTGATGCCGGCGCAGAGGAGCGGCGCGCTGGCCGCGAGGTCGAGTTTGTCCGAGATGCGGAGGATGAAATCCTGATTCACCACCATGCTTTTCGAATAGCCGCCGTAGGTGATGCCACCGGTGTGCGGGTCGGCGCTGTTGTAAGTGAGCGTGACTCCGTTTTCACAAAACTGTTCGAGATCCTCTCTGCAGCTCAGGCAAGTGCGGCAGGAATCGACCATGCAGCCGACTCCGGCGAGATCGCCTTCGCGGAATTTTTTCACATCCTTCCCGACCTTGACCACGCGTCCGACAATTTCATGGCCCGGCACGCAGGGATACTGCGTGCC
>JBDTCM010000044.1:0-4992 GCA_039923575.1 Chthoniobacterales bacterium | reverse complement strand
TACGGCGCTTTCGCGCTCGTCTATTTGATCGCCGGACTTTCCCGGACATGAACGCGCCGCCATTCCAAATCGCGAGAGTGAAACTGGCGGCCCGCGCGGCCCTTGGATTGATCTGGATTTACGAAGGGCTCGTGCCGAAGTTTCTTTTCCTGCACGCCGATCAACTCGCGTTAGTCGCCCGCTCCGGCCTGGTCTGGCGCTCACCGGAATGGACGCTGCATTGCCTCGGAGCGGCACAGGTCGCGATGGGTCTCTGGCTGCTGGCCGGTTGGCCGAGCGTTGCGCCGTGATCATCGCGAGCGGCTGGATGTGCCTGCTCATCGTGCTCGTGGCATGGAGCAACCCCGGCCTCCTCATCGACCCCTACGGTGCGCTCGTGAAAGATCTTTCCCTTCTCGCCTGCGCCTACACCGTCTGGAGGTTGTCGGATCCGCAAGCCGCCAGTGGTCCCATGTGAAAATTCCTGCTCTCCAGCGTCTGCGTCGACATCCGTTGCCGGTGGTTGCTTTCTTCCGGCATTCGCTCGTCCTGACTTACGCTCTCCCTCGGGAAACGCTGCAACCGCTCCTCCCGCCCGGTCTGGTTTTGGATTCGTTAGGCGAATGGGGCTTCCTTGCCATCGCGCTGGTGCAAACCGAGTCCCTTCGCCAGGCCTTTCTGCCACGCGCATTCGGACAGAATTTTTTCCTCTGCGGTTACCGCATTTTTACCCGTTTCACGACCAGCGCCGGAAGAAAATTACGCGGTCTCCGAATTCTGCGCAGTGACACCGATCGCGCGCGCATGGTGATCTTTGGCAATCTCCTCACGCACTATCGATATCGTCGCGCGCAAGTCAGCGTCGAAACCTCGGAGCGCCAATGGCAATTCAAAGTCTCGACTCCGGACGCGGCCGCAGATCTCCACGTTCGGGCGCAGCTCAGCGACGCGGCGGCGCCCTTGCCTAACGACTCCCCGTTCCGGGACTGGCATCAAGCCCGGCTCTTCGCCGGTCCCCTTCCCTTCACTTTCGATTACGAACCTCAGACTCACTCGATCATTCTCATTGAAGGGGTCAGACAAGACTGGCGCCCGGTAGCGACGGAGGTGGAAGTGCTGGAAAACACTTACTTCAATGGCGAGCCCTTTCGTGATGCACGACCGATCCTCGCGAGTGCCTTCCGCGTCGAAAATATCTCCTACTGGTGGAAACGCGGCGTCGTCGAACCGCTGCCGCTCGTCGCCTGATGAAAACGACCCGCGGTAAATATCAGGGCGTGCTTCAGATCGTTCGTTTCAACTGGCCGATGTATCTCGCGGCCGTGGCGGTGCTCGCGGTCGGTAGCGGGATCACCTCGCTCGCGCCGCTCCCGGACCTTGCCCGTGCCGCGATTTTCATCGCGTTCGGGCTGGCGGCCTTTTGGCTGGTTCTGTCGCTCCTTGTCTCGCATTACGTTTACGATCGCAGCGCGCTTTATGCCGGCGACTGGCTGCTTCCCCTGTTCAAACATTCGCCGCGTCGTTATGCGACCCTGCATGTCGGTCTCGATGAATTCAGCGAAGTCCTGAAGGAAACATTCCCGCAAGCCGAGGGAGTCGTGATCGACTTTTTCGATGCCGCTGAAATGACTGAATCGTCGATCCTGCGCGCGCGCCGCGAACACTCCCGTGAACTGCGAACCGCGACACGAGCCGACTTCCGGGCTCTCCCGTTCGACGATCACGAGTTCGACGCCGCGTTTCTCATTTTCGCCGCGCATGAACTCCGCCGGCCGGCATCGCGTCAGGAGCTCTTCGTAGAACTGGGTCGAACCTTGAAGTCCCGGGGAAAAATCGTCCTGGTCGAGCACCTGCGCGATCTCACAAATTTTCTCGCTTTTGGACCCGGCTTTTTCCACTTCCATTCGCGGGCGGAATGGTTGCGCGATATCGCAGCGGCAAATTTATTAGTGGCGCAGGAGTTTCGTTGCACTCCCTTTGTCCGCGTCCTCCTCCTGGAGAGCAAGGCATAGCATGTACGAACTCCTAACAACAGATCCCGTCTCAAAAGCCAGACGTGGTCGCCTCACGACGACGCATGGCGTAATCGAGACGCCCGCGTTCATGCCCGTCGGGACACAGGGCACGGTGAAAGCGGTTAGCCCACGTGAACTGCGCGAGTTGGAGGCACAGATCATTCTCGGAAACACCTATCATCTTTTCGTTAGGCCGGGAATGGAAGTGATGCGGCACTTTGGCGGGCTGCATCGCTTCATGAACTGGGATGGTCCGATCCTGACCGATAGCGGGGGCTATCAGATTTTCTCCCTCGCGAAGATCCGGAAAATCACGGAAGAGGGCGCGCAGTTTCAGAATCACCTCGACGGCACGCCCACTTTTATCTCGCCGGAGATCGCGATGGAAATCCAGGCCGCGCTCGGCAGCGATATCGCGATGGTGCTGGATGAGTGCCCGCCTTATCCGTGTGAGCATGAGTACGCGGCCCGCAGCCTGGAATTGACCGCGCGCTGGGCGGCACGCTACAGCTCAGCTCGTTTTCGGCATCGTGCAGGGCGGCACCTTTGAAGATCTGCGGCGGGCGAGCGCGGAGGCGACGGTGCAGATTGGTTTCGATGGCTATGCAATCGGTGGAGTGAGCGTGGGCGAACCGGAGCCGGAAATGATGCAGGCGGTGGAATGGAGCGAGCCGTTTTTGCCTAACGACAAGCCGCGTTACGCGATGGGTCTCGGCACTCCGCCGCAATTGCTCGAACTGATCGCCCGCGGCGTGGATATGTTCGATTGCGTCCTGCCCACGCGCCTGGCGCGAAATGGAACGGCCTTTACCAGCGGCGGCACACTCAACTTGAAAAACGCGGAGTTCATTTTGCAAAAAAGCCCGATCGAAGAAGGCTGCACCTGTTCCGCCTGCCGTGGATTCAATCGCGGTTACATCCGGCACCTGGTCAAGGCCGAAGAGATTCTCGGCCTGCGCCTGATCACGCTGCACAATCTCCATTTCTATCTGGAGCTCATGAGGCGGGCGCGGGCGGCAATTGAGGCGTCTACCTTTGACGGCTTCCGGCGCGACTTCGTGGCCGCCTATCGCAGCCAGAACTCGCCTAACGATTAGCGCGCCTGGGCGATCTGGCCGCCGGCCGCGAAAATCTTGTCGAGCGCGGCGAGCGCGTTCTGCGGGCCGAGATATTTTGCGCCGTCGTAACTGCTCGCGACGATATGGCTGCCTTCGTCGACCACGAGGAGCGATGGGATTCCGTCACCGCCCAGGTTCCTCACTCCCCCGAGGTCCGCGAGCTGATCATAGTCGATCGCCAGCCAGGGCATCTTGCTTTCCTGGATGTAGGTTTCCCAGGCAAAACGCGACCGGTCGGAGCTGATGAAAATGATTTCAAATTCCGGATGAGCGAGCACGACGCGGTTGTAATATTCGACCAATTCCGGGGTGAATTTCCGGCAGGGCGCGCACCAGTGCGCGGAGTAGTAAAGCCCGACGAGTTTTTTCCCCTCCAGATCATGGCCACCCGCGCGGCTGATCGTTCCGTCGTGGCAACGGACGAGTTTCTCTTTCAGTGAGTCGAGCAACAACGTTCCTCCCGCTGGCGGAGCCGCGGCCGGGGCCCGGCTGGCGGCTTGAGCTTGATAGGCTTCGCTCTGCTTGCGCTCCTGCTCGCTTTGCGCGGCTCGGCGCGCCGTCACTTCGGCCTCGCGCTGCTTCGCCTGGTCCGCCTCCGAGCGGGAGACCATGTAGTTGCCGCTCTCGAGTGCGGCGAGGAGTTGCCCGCTCGCACCGAATTCGAGCAAGGATTTTTTCGTCGCGGGATCGAGCACTTCGCGCACGCGCCGGGTCGTGATTTCCGCGAAGACAGCGTCGCTTGAGTAGCCGGAGCGCAGCATGAGCGCGATCTCCTTGTTCGAGAGCGGCGGCGACGAAGCGGCCGCACTAACCAAAGCCACCGCGAGAAGCACGAAAAGCATGCGCATGCCCCCTTGCGGAGCAAAACATGCGCCAGCTATTTTTTGGCGGCCGGAAAAAATCGCGGCAGCAGGTCGCGAAAATCCGGTTTTGCCCTGGCCGCAGTCGCAGCCAGCTCGTTCGCGGCCGCCTCCTGCCCGGTTTGCGCCGCGAAAACCGCGCAGAGCCATTGCCGTTCCGGGAGGTCGGAGACGGCGGGGCGAATGAATGCGGTCGACATTTTGAGCAGCATCTCGGGCGAAAGATTCAGCCAGCTGGTCATCACGCTCCCATAGCGCGTCTTCAGTTCGAGTTTATCCGCCGTCGCGCGCCGCACCGGGCCGTCATACTTGACCCCGTGAATATCGCTCACGACCCCTCCGTAGCCCGTCGCATTGATGTCGCGGATCAACTTTGATTTCCAATCCGCCAGCCAGCCGACCCGCTGCAGCTCCGCATCGCGCTCCGCCTGCAGCGTGGCGGCGGTGAGCTTCAGCTTTTCGAGCAAGGCCGCCGCATTTTCGAACTGATAAACGGCGAGCAACTTGCGCTCCGCGACCGCGGTCGCCTGCCAGCGCGGCGCTTCCTCGGCGGCGCGCCGCTTCTCTTCGGCCGCCCGTTTTTCGGATAATTGCGCAACCTGCGCCGCGATTTTTGCTTCCTCGTCGGCAAGCTGAAAAGAGAGTGCGCCTTTTGTCTTCAGCTTCCCGGAAACCTCGCGGATCCGCTTCAGCGCTACTTCCGGATCTTTGGTCGCGTCGCGCTTTTTTTCCCATTCGGAGTAGGTCTGATAATCACTCAGCCGCGCTTGCGCCAGCGGCTTGAAATCATTCAACCACGCGAACTGCGCCGGCGCTTCGAGCTGCGTGAAGCGCTGCAGGTTCGTCGCGGCCTGCGCGAAATCCCCGCGCTCCCAGAGCTGCAGAGCAGCGCAGAGGTCCGCCGCCGGCAGAACGTTAGGCGCACTCGCCGCGATCTCGCGAAAGAGCGCCTCAGCCGTCGCGTAATGACCGGCTTGAAGTTCGCGGCGCGCAGGTTCCAATTGCGCCTGCAAGTTGGCC
>JBDTCM010000043.1:0-2524 GCA_039923575.1 Chthoniobacterales bacterium | reverse complement strand
AAGAAGCGCGAAGCGGGCGAAAGGGAAGAGGGCGACCCAAGGCAGCAGATATGCGATCCCGCGCGGGATGTTGAGCAGCCAATCGCCCAGCTTGAAATCATCGCCGCTCACCCGGCCGGTAAATTGTTGCGACCAAACGCTGGCGACGTGACCTGCCTGCACCATTTGCAAGCACGGGATGGCCCAGGCCGCGAAGATGCCGAGCATGAGGAGGATTCCAACCAGGTGCGGCCAGTTCCAAAGCCGTTTCATTTCCCCCGCCTGCCACAGAATCGCGATCACGACCGCGTAGAAGAAAACGAGATGGAGCGGGCCTTTCGCGAGCAGTCCGAACCCGAGAAAAATCCACGGCACCGTCCACCCGCGCCAGCGTTTTTCCTTCCACCAACTGAGCCAGAAGATGAAGGCCAGCGCGGTCAGCGAAACGTAGAGTGCTTCGATCTCGATCATGCGGCCTTTCTCGAGCAGACCGAAATTCGTTAGCCACATGAGCGCGGCAACGAGCGCGCCATTCGGCCCGAGGCTGCGTCGCGCCAAGCCTACGAAGGCCAGCGCAACCGCGAGCACACAGAGGACCGATGGCAGCCGCGCGGTCCATTCATTGCGCGCTCCGAAGAGCTGGAACGAACCGGCCACCAGCCAGTTGACCAGCGGCGGCTTGCGCAGATACGGCTCGCTCCCGACTTGCGGCACAATGTAATTGCCCGTCTCGAGCATCGTCACTGCGGGCAGAATGCGGCGGCCTTCCTCGCTCTTGATCTCGAGCGATCCGAGTCGCGGCAGATAGATCGCCGCCCACACTAGAAGCACGATGAAGAGGGCCCGGGTTAGCGACATCGTCCGGATTCTAACCGCAGAGATCGCAGAGATCGCGGAGAAAGAATCAACTGCAGATCTCCCCGATCTCTGCGCCCTCTGCGCTGAACCCAAGCGAGGCGCAGCGCGCGCGGCCCGATCGCGACTTGACGAACACCCTCGCCAAAAGTAACTTCAGCGCCTAGTCCGTTGTGGATTGGAGTGGGAGCTGGTGTCCCACTCTTTTTTGTCGGCGGACGCTAATTTCCATGAACGCTGAGTTTATCGCCATGCTGGATTACCTCGAGCGGGAGCGCGGGATCAAACGCGAAATCCTGATCGAGGCGGTTTCCAACGCCCTCCTTTCCGCTTCGAAAAAGAGCGTCAGCGCCTCGCGCGATCTCCATATCGCGATCGATCCGAAGTCGGGCGAAATCAAGGCGCTCGCCAACTTGCTTGTGGTTGAAAAAGTCACGAACCCGGCGGACGAAATTTCTCTCGATAAGGCGCGCCGGATTAAGCCCGAAACCGCGATCGGCGAAGAAATCGAAGTGGAAGTGACGCCGAAGAACTTCGGCCGCATCGCCGCTCAGACCGCGAAGCAGGCGATGATGCAGCGCATTCGCCAGGTCGAGAAGGAGATGATCTACGAGGAATTCAAGGATCGTGCGGGTGAGATCGTGAGCGGCACCGTCCGGCGTTTCGATCGCTCCGACGTCATTCTCGATCTCGGGAAATTTGAAGCAATCATGCCGCAGCGCGAGCGCGTCGTGGTGGAGGACTACAACGTCGGCGACCGGCTCCGCGCCTATGTCGTGGCAGTCGAGAACGGCGTGCGCGGGCCCGAAATCATCATCTCGCGCAGCCATCCCAATTTCGTCAGGCGACTTTTCGAGCTCGAAGTGAGCGAGATCGCGGACGGCACGGTCGAGATTCGCGGGATTGCGCGTGAAGCCGGTTACCGGACCAAGATCGCGGTCTTCAGCGACAACCCGAAAGTCGATCCGGTCGGCGCTTGTGTCGGTATGCGCGGTTCGCGGGTGAAGAACATCGTGCGCGAATTGAACAATGAGAAGGTCGATATCATTCGCTGGAGCTCCGACCCGAAGGAATTTGTCCTCGAGGCGCTCAAGCCGGCGAAAGTGAAAAATCTCGTTTTCGACCTCGAGAAAAAGAGCGCGCTCATCTCGGTCGATGAAGACCAGCTTTCACTCGCGATCGGGAAAAAAGGCCAGAACGCGCGCCTGACTTCGCGTCTGACCGGCTGGGAAATCAACATCGAGAAAGAAGCGCCGAGCACGACCGCGGTCGAACAGAAAGTGGCTCATGCAGCCCAGACGCTCGCGACTTCGTTACCGATCACCGAGGATCAGGCGATGACGCTGGTCAAAACCGGCTTCACCAATCTGGAAGGTTTGCGCGACGCGGAAATGTCGGATCTGGTCGATATTCTCGGCGTCGAAGAAGAGAAAGCGCGCGAAATTTACGAGGCGGTGCATCGTGAAACAGTTTCTCCCTGACCATGGCCGCGCCTAACCGCTCACGGCCATGAGCAAGATTTTAAGGAATTTAAATGCCAACGAAAACGACGACCAAAACTCCGGCGCCCAAAGCGTCCGCCAGCAAAGCGGCCAAGCCCGCCGCTGCCGCTAAGTCGTCGACTCGTTCTCGCACCACCGCCAAGCCTGGCAAGAGTTCCAAGGCGCCGAAGGAAGAAGAAGTTGCCGTA
>JBDTCM010000042.1:0-3621 GCA_039923575.1 Chthoniobacterales bacterium | reverse complement strand
ACGACCCGGTGCGGCGGGTCGGCGAGCGGGACACAGAGTCGTTCGTCCTGCAAAAGCTCCATGGTTTTTGCCGCGACCGCATCGGGCTTGAGAGAAAGATTGATAAAGCCAGCGCCGGCGATGGTCGGTGGCTCACACCACTGCGCGACCTCGAGGTGTTCGATGATTGTTTGCGCGAGTATTTTTGGATTTTCGCCGCGCTGTTTCGCCAGAACGAGCGCGGCGTTCGTCTGGTAATCGCCAAAACGCGCGTCGGTCGCGGGAACGACATCACCCAGCGCCGGCAGGCCGGCCGCGGCCAGCGCGCGCGACAATTCTTTCGCCAGTGAAGCTTGAAACGTTGGCATGACGAGTTGCGACGAAGGTAACAGGCGATCGAACCGTGTCGATGTAGACGCTTCGCTCTCTCCGAGCCCGCTTCCTGCCCCGCTTCCTGCCCGTAGTGCATACAGGCCGGAGGGTAAGGCATCCAGGCCGGAGGGTATGCTCTTCCGAGCCGGAGGCTGCGAAGCGCGGGGGAAAACGTGGATGCGGAAGTGGTGCCGGCGTGATCAACTCTCGCGCTTCCCAGAGGGAAGCGTCTACAAGCTATTTTTGCGGCGGCGTCTGAAAAATGGCCAGGATCTCTTCCTTGGTTCCCGCCTTGGCGAGACTTTCGCGGACGGTACGATCGTTCAAAAACTTGGCGATCGAGGCGAGGGTGCGGAGGTGGGTTTGGAATTGATTCTTCGGCACGATAAAGAGGACGACGAATCTGACCGGCGCGTTATCGAGCGCGTCGAACTCGATCCCCTGGGTGGAGCGGCCGAAGGCGGCCACGACCTCCGCGACATCCTCAGAAGAAGCATGCGGAATCGCGATCCCGAACCCGATCCCGGTGCTCATTGTTTCCTCGCGCTGCTTTAAGGCCGCGAGAATGCCGTCGCGACTGGCGGGCGCGATCCGGTCCTGGCTGACGAGAAGATCGATCAGCTCGACGATCGCAGGCCAGCGCTCGGTCGCCACCATCTCGGGAATGATTTGCTCGGAAGATAAAAGGCTGGCCAGCGACATGCAGAGTTCTCCGAGTGGAGCGGAACTCTAGCGTCGGAGGTTAGGTTGACAAGGGCGGAGATGTAGACGCTTCGCTCTCTCCGAGCCCGGCTTCCTGCCCCGCTTCCTGCCCGTAGTGCATACAGGCCGGAGGGTATGCTCTTCCGAGCCGGAGGCTGCGAAGCGCTGGGGAAATCCTGGCCCGCATCAGTGATTTAATCCGCGACCGCGCCGTCCGCCGCGCCTCCCAGAGGGAGGCGTCTACAAGTCCTTCAGGCGATACTTTAACTGCCGCGAGAGGAGCCAGCGCACCCCAAACATGTCGACCGTGGCGCGGACCGCGCGGTTGCCGAGGCCGTACTTGCTCTGGCCAAATTTCCGGGCGCGATGGTTGACCGGAATCTCGACCAACCGGTAACCGGCGCCTTTGACGAGCGCGGGAATAAAACGGTGCATGCCCTTGAAAGGAACGAGCGTCCGGACGCATTCGCGCCGCATCGCCTTGAGGGTGCAGCCGGTGTCGCGCACGCCGTCCTTGGTGAAGCGGCTGCGGACGAAATTTGCGATCCGACTGGTGAGGCGTTTGACGAGCGTGTCCTTGCGTTGCGCGCGATAGCCGCAAACCAGGTCCGCGCCACGCTCGATCTCGGCGAGGAGACGCGGGATGTCGGCCGGGTCATTTTGCAGGTCGCCGTCGATCAGGACGACGACGGCGCCGCGGGCGGCGTTGGCCCCCGCATAGAGGGCCGCGCTTTGCCCGGCATTTTTCTCGAACTGCAAAATACGCACTTCCGGCGCACTCGTTAGGCGAGCGACGGTGCGATCGATCGAGCCATCATCGACGAATATGATTTCGTGCGCGAGACCAGCGAGAGCGGCGGCCAGTTCCGCCTGAAGGATGGGCGCGTTCTCCTCTTCGTTGTAGAGAGGCACGACGACCGAGACGGCAGGAGCCGAGGGCGCAACGCTCATAGCGGCATCGTGCGGTAATCGTAGCAGGCGAAAACCTGGAGCTCACGCAGCAGTCGATGGCCCGCCCGCACTTCGATCGTCGCGATGTATTCGGTCCGCCCGAAGGCGTCGCGAATACTGCGCGGTATCCCGCCTTTTTTTCCTTGTTGCAGGTAGAGTGCGTTCCGCCCGACGAACAGGCTCACGCCCTGCTCCTCGGTGTAAATTTCATTGGGATCACGCGGCGCGCCGGGTGGCAGCGGCTCAAATTCGTCGTAACGCGGCCAGAAGGAAAATTGGTTCAGCATGTCCTGCGATTCCGGGATGTAGACCGGCGGATGTCCTGGCCCGGCGATCCGTTTCTCCGGCAAATAGAACGACAGCTCAGCGGCGCGATCCCGTTCATCGGCGATCAGGAAAACCGGCTGGCCGGTCTGCTTTTCGAAATCGCTCCGGACCTGGCCGACCGCAGCGGCGAGCGAGCGCCAGCCGCGCAAACGATCGCTCGGGTCACGCCCGCGACGATCGATCCCCTGGTTGTTGACGAGCAGCCCGACGAGCACAGCGCTCATCACGAGTCCGAGCAGAACTCCGGCGTTGATCCAATTATTCCCGGTCACCCGCGAAGCCGAGCGCTCGCGCCAATAAGAGATCGCGAGCACGCCGAGGCTGAGAAAAGCGAGGCCGTCCCAGTTCGGCGCGGCCGCCTTGTTGATCGAGAGGAGAGCGTAAAGAATGAAGACGGGCAGACCGAACCAGAGCAGGTAAAGCACCTTGAAACTCTGTCGGGCACGCCGCCAGCTCGCGATCACCGCCCAGGCGAGCCCCAGAAAAAGAATCGGCGAATAAGTCGCGAAATGCTCGCCGAGGAAGGAGAGCAACTCGAGCGGATGAAAACCAGGCGCGCTATCGAGGCTGCCGCGCGATTTGAGATGCGCGAGCGTGATCCAGGCATGTTGGGAATTCCAGATGATCGTCGGAATCGTGCAGAGGGCGCTGACGACAATGAGGAGATAAAGATTGGGCCGGAGAAATTCACGGCGCAATCGCGGGACGAGAACGAGGACGAGAAGGATGGAGACCAGCTCGAGCGCGTTGGTAAATTTGCAAAGAAAGCCGAGGCCGATGAGGAGCCCGGTGAAGGGCCACCACCAGGAAAAATCCGGACTGCGCTCGAGCGCGAGCCAGAAGGCATAAAACGCCGCCACCCAGAAGAAAATCGAGAGCGGATCGATCGTCAGGACAAAACTGCCGAGGTTGAAAATAGGCGTGATGTTGAGCGCCACCACCAGCCAGAAACCAGCCAGCGCGCTAAAGAGACGCCGCGCGAAATAATAGAGAAGCAGGCTCGTGCCCGCGCCGCAGAGCGGGCTCCAGAAACGCACCCCGAATTCGTTGTCGCCGAAGAGCATGGTGCCCGCGCGGATGACGAAGGCGACGCCGGGCCCCTTGCTGAAATAGGAGGGCGCGAGCCGCTGCGACCACATCCAGTAATAGGCTTCGTCTGGCGAGAGCAGGACCGTGCTCAGGAAGGCGAGCCGGATCGCGGTGAGCACGAAAATGAAAATCCAGACTGCGCGCGTCGTGGTCATGGCTCGTGGCGCGAGCTTCCAGCTCGCGAGTTTGTTTCTGACAAGC
>JBDTCM010000041.1:0-3260 GCA_039923575.1 Chthoniobacterales bacterium | reverse complement strand
TGGCAACGTTGCGGTATTGGACTGGTGCCATTCACCCATTACTCCAATACTCCATCACTCCAAACGTCCCCGGGAAAAGAAAATGCGGCGCCCCCGAGCCAGGGACGCCGCATTGAAACGCGGGCTCTGATCTACTTCATCTTGCCCAGGGCATCTTCCACCATTGGGAGGTGCTCCTTCAGGGTCGGGAGCGTGTCTTTGGCGAATTTCTTCACGTCCGAATCCTCCTTGCTCCCGCTGTCACCGGCTTCTTTCTCGAACATCGCGATGTCCTTTTCGTGGTCTTTCTTCAACATCGTGAGGTAATCCTTGTCGATGTTGTCGCCGGACATGCTGGCCGGCTTTGCTTCGACTTTGGAGAGGTCGAAGTTTTCTTCCTTCGCGATCTCCAACAGCTTTTCATTCGCTTTGCCATGGTCGGTAATCATGCGCTCGGCGACTTCCTTGGTCGCGTCGTCTTTGGCTTTTTCTTTCGCCATTTTCGCGTTCTCGACTTCTTCCATCCCGCCTTTGTAGGCTTTCTTCAGGAACTTCTTGTCGGCCGCGCTGAGCTTTGACTCCATTTTGGAGTCCATTTTCTTTTCCTTCGCAGCCTTGGCCGGCGTGACGAAACACAAACCGGCGGCAGCGACGGCGACGACCGCAGCGATGGAACTGATTCTAATATATTTTTTCATAATTGGATTGTTTGAGGTTGCGCCGGGAACCCGGCACTTACTTTTCGTTGCCCCTCGGCGCGTTGGACGTTGCAGATTGCATTTTCGTCCGCGCGCGCGACCGGGACGAATCCTCAAGGCCGGGGCCTAAGCGCCTTCCGTCGTGGGCTTATAAGAGGTTTCCACCCGCTTGGCGACGTCACGATAGCCGTAGTCGGCTTCGTAGATTTTCTTCATCGCATCGATGTATTTCTCATCGTCGCCCATCTGCTCGTAAACCAACCCGAGGTTATAGACGATCTCCTTCTTGCCCGCGTCCATGACCATCATCTCCCCCGCGGCTTCATCCAATTGCTTGGCCGCCAGATCGAGCATCCCGAGCTCCCGGTAGCAGCGACCGAGCAAATTCATCGCTTTCAGGCGCGCGTTTGGATTTTGGCGCGCCCGCTGTAATTCCGGGAGGGCGTCGCGGTATTGTCCCGCATTGGTGAGGTGCTCGCCGAGTTCGTAACGTAATTGCAGATCAGTCGGGTTTCGATCGAGCCGCCGCCGCGCGTCGTCGATCAGGATTTCCGCGCGCTCTCGCTTGGCGGTCTCGAGCGCGGCGATCTTGGCGGCAACCTGCTCGTCATTCGCGCCGTGCTCCGCGAGATATCGCTCGTCCTCGCGGATTTGCCGATCGAGTTGCTTCATTTTGAGATCCGTCACTTTTCGCACCAAGCCGGGATCACTCTTGTTCGTGACGTCAACCGCGTATTGATACCAGGCGATCGCGCCTTCGAGATCATCTTTTTGGTCATGGAGGAGGCCGAGACGTTTTGCCAGATCCACATTTTGCGGCTCGGCCTCGTGTTTCGCGAAGACTTCGTTGATCTGATCCTCGATCGACTCATCGCTTAACTGCAGGCGGCTCTGCTGCTCGAGCGAGACGGCCGCTTCCTTGTCCTTGATCAAGTCGCGATAGCTTTCCGCCTCGTTCCAGCCGCCGTCCTTCATCGAGGCTCGAGCGGAGGCGTCTTTACCGAGTTTGACCGCCTCCAAGTCGAGTGGATCGATCTCCGAGATGCGGTTGTAGACTTCGACTGCCTTGTCGTTTTGCTCGTATTGACGATAGAGGCGGCCCAACTCGTGCAGCACTTTTACGTCGCGCGGGTTCTCTTCGAGCAGCGTCTCCATCGCGAAGATGGCGATCTCCGGATAATCCGCGGCCACGGCCGCGTCTTTCAGGAGCATGTTGGCTTGCGAATTGTAGGGGCCGGTTTCCAGCACCTTTTCCACCAGCTCGATGGTTTTGCGGGGGTCTTTCTTAAGTTCGCGCTGTGCTTTCATGACCGCGAGTGGCGCGGTGGAAATGTTGAAAAAGCCTTTCTTTTCGGTCTTGGCTCTCGTCACTTCGGCGCGGCGCAACATCTGGCGGCCGGTCAGAAATTCCGGTTCCTGCCGGAGGAGATTCTGCAAAAGATCGATCGCATAGGCAAAATTGCGCAACTCGATGGCGGCAACAGCCTTCAGCCAGTAGCCGCGCAACTGGTCGCTCAGATCTTTTTCGCTTTTTACCGCCATGATGGGAATCGTTAGTTACTATAGGACTTGCGGCGGCTCGTCAGGGAAAAAATTCCGCGATCCCAACGGCGCCCCCGGCTGCTAAAGCAGATCCAGTTGCGGCTTTTCACTCTTTAGCGACAGCTTGCGGGTCGGCTTTTTGCGTGGAGCCTCGGGTCTTTCGGTGGCGCCGTTTGGTTTCTCCAGATGCGAGAGGATATCCTTGGCACGGTTCAGGATTTCCTGGGGCAAGCCAGCCAGTCGCGCGACTTGGATGCCGTAGCTTTTGTCGGCTCCGCCGGGAACGATTTTGCGCAGGAAGATGATCTGCTCGTTCCATTCGCGCACCGCGACGTTGAAATTGCAGACGCCACTGCGCTCTTCCGCGAGCTTCGTCAACTCGTGGTAATGGGTCGCGAAGAGCGTGCGCGCCTTGATCTTGTCGTGCAGGAATTCGGCCACGCTCCAGGCAATCGAAAGTCCGTCGAAGGTCGAAGTGCCGCGCCCGATTTCGTCCAGGATCACGAGACTGCGCTCGGTCGCGTTGTTGACGATGTTGGCCGTCTCGTTCATCTCCACCATGAAGGTCGATTGGCCGCGCGAGAGATCATCATTCGCTCCCACCCGGGTGAAAATGCGATCGACCAGGCCGATCTGCGCGCTCGCCGCCGGGACGAAACTGCCGATCTGCGCCATGAGCACGATCAACGCGACCTGCCGAATGTAGGTTGATTTGCCCGCCATGTTTGGCCCCGTGATGATGGCGAGGCGGAGCTTTTCGCCGTCGATGTCGGTATCGTTAGGCACGAATTTTTCTTCGGCCAGATTTTGATCGAGCACCGGATGTCGCGCGTCTTTCAGGCAAAGGAGGAGAGAGTCGTCGAGCGCGGGGCGGCAGTAGTGGAAAAGTCGGGCCGTCTCGGCCAGCGAACAGATCACGTCGATGGTCGCGATCGCATCGGCCGTCTCCTGGATGGGCCCCAGCTCTTTCAGCGTCTCTTCGCGCAGGGTCTGGAAAAGTTGGTACTCCAGATGCCGTGCACGCTCATCCGCGCCGAGAAT
>JBDTCM010000040.1:0-6309 GCA_039923575.1 Chthoniobacterales bacterium | reverse complement strand
TTACGCACCCGTTCGCCACTAAACTTTCCCAGGTATTGCTACTCGGAAAAGTCCCGTTCGACTTGCATGTCTTATCCACGCCGCCAGCGTTCGTTCTGAGCCAGAATCAAACTCTCCGTAAAAATTTGGAGCCGGCATCATTGCTGATCCCGGACAAAGTTTGCGCCAGTCCTCGCTAAAGGACCGACTATTTCTGACCATTCTTGCCTGCTGATGACCCGGAGGCCAATGCAGGTTCGTCCGATCTTACTTAATTGAGATCACCGGTTTGTGAAAACCGGCGAAATTTTTAATCAAAGAAACTCGACGTATAACGCACAATTCAATTTTCGCTGACTTCTACCTTCTGGATTTCCAAAAACTAAATCGTCGTGATGACGAAATCCAGAATTGCACTGTCAAAGATCAACTGCTCCCCTTTCGCTCCACGACAAAGACCGCCCGTTCGCTGAATCCAACAAACCGGGGCTCGAAGTTGAGCCAGGAAGAACACCCCGCTACTGCGGGCCCGCTTGATGGCGGACGTGTAGAGTAAACGACATTTGCTGGCCGTCAAAAATATTTTCGCTGAAATAACGAAAATTTCTTCAGGGCGACCGCGCCGCCACCTGCCCCGCCGCGCGGGCGTCGCTGCGCCGCGGACGGATCCGGACGAACTCGTATTTCCCACGCAGGTGTTCGGCGATGAAATGCCCCTTCGACTCGGAAGCGAGGAGGTCGCGATAGACGCCGGCGGGGACGTTCAGGAACCGGTAAACCGCGCCCCGAACAAATTCGATTTCAAGCGCGCGCAGGTGCCGGCTGTAGCCGATGCTCGCCACGTTGCTCGAAACGACCGGCGTCCGTTTGATCCTCGAAGCCACGACTCCAGCGGGCTCCGCGAAGGCGAGAGGCGCGGAAAAGAAAAGAAGTGCGAGCAGAGCGACGATCGGGGGCGTCTTCATGAGCAAAGGTGATATCAAATCCGGTCCCGCGGCGTCGAGCGAAAATGTACTCCAATTTTTTGGACGATTCAGGGCAACCAGCCGCCGGTCGCCTGCACCGGTGCAAGGCGATCGCTCGAGCTCACCCAAATGGCGACGGCCGGCCGCGCCCCGGATTCACTCGCCGCGGGGATCGTTAGGCTGGCATGCTTCGCCTCCCCTTCGCCTGCCATCACCGCGTCGCGCAGGCCGAGAACGACGAAGTCGTGCTGCAGATTGCGGCCGCTGTTTTCACCCGCCCTGATTTTCGATGAAATGCCCGAGGCGAGCAGCGCAAGATGCGCCTCCCAGTTTCCGGCGACACCGTTCGTCGGTCGAAACTCGATCACGAATTTTTTCCCGTCGCTCGTTTTTGCCACCAGCAGACCGGCCGCTTTGTCGTTAGGCGCGGCCAGGTTGGCACCGGACCAATTGGACAGTTCGCGGCCGTTCAAGACGACGGCTGGAGTGTAAACCGATTCGCTCTGCCAGAGCGCGGCGTAACGTCTTTGCCGCTTGGTCCACTGCTGGGACGCGAACCGGTCGGGCCAGCCGAGGCGATCCCAGTAATCGACGTGAAACGCGATCGGCACGAATTTTTTCCACAACCCCGAATCGGTTGTCAACCGGCTCAGCCAGGCCTCGGCCGGCGGACAACTGCTGCACCCCTCGGACGTGTAAAGCTCGACCAGCGCGGTTTGCTGCGGGCCGCTCTCAAAGCGCGTTTCGGCGGCGAGGCTCATCGTGATGGGAAGGGCCGCGCAAACGGCGCTGAGCAAAAGTATTTTCATTGTCGGGTAAGAGAGCGTCCACGCCGGAGTATTCCATTCGGCCCGCTCGTTAGGCGAGATCGAGGATATGCTTGATTCCGCGGACCGGGATCACCACCCAGTCGGGCCGGTGATTCAATTCGTAGCCGACTTCGTAGACCGCCTTGTCGAGGAGATAGGCTTCGAGCAGGAGCGAGAGATCATTTTCCTTCTGCGGGAGAAAAGTCGCGCCGGTCGCGGTCGCGAGATAGCTCTGAAGGAAGACGGCGCTCATTTGTCGGTACCAGAGATCGGCCCAGCGCTCGAGAAAGGGCACGTCTTCGCTCCGCATCGACGGCTGCCAGAGGGCGACGTAGGCCGCGTATTGGAACGACCGCATCATGCCGGTGACGTCGCGCAGGGCCGAGCGCTTCAGTTTCCGTTCGCTCAAGGGCCGCGCCGGCTCGCCTTCGAAATCGAGTATGACGAAATCCTTCCCCGTGCTGAGCAACTGCCCGAGATGATAATCGCCATGAATGCGAATTTTGCTCGCGGTGGCGTGGCGTTCGAGGGTCGCGTGTTCGGCGCCAAGAATCTGCTGCTCGGCGGCGAGAACCTGCGCCGCTTCCGCCCGGAACGCTTCCGGCAATTCGGGCAGCTTCTTTTGCAAAAGCAGAAAGGCGCGCCGGAGCGAAGCGCGCATCGATTGATACACCGAGCGTTGCGCCATGGCGTTGAATGGTTCCGGCGCGAAAGCCTTGTCGGTCGCGTCGGAAGCAAGCGCGAGATGCATTTCGGCGGTGCGCTGTCCCATCAATTTCGCCTTCTCGGGATAAACCCCGCCGAACAATTCATCGAGCAACGGGCCAGAGGCGACATCGGCCGCTTGCAGGTCGCCCTTGCGTTCCAGAACCCGTTCAAAATAACGATGGACCGCATCGAGCGTCAGCGTCCACGCGTCGCCCTCGTTGGATGCGGCCGCTTGCAGCAGAGCGACCACCGTTGGTTCGGTGCGCGGACGGCGATACTCGATCGACCCGACGAAAGCCGGGACGTGCGCAAATTGGCGCCGCTCGCTCAGAAAACGCGTCACTTCCACGTCGGGATTCACGCCGTCCTCCAGCTTGCGGTAGAGCTTCAGGAAAAAGCGATTCTCAAAGAGCATCGATGAATTGCTCTGTTCGGCATTGAGCACCTGCGAAACTGGCACCTTGTCGTTAGGCTCCTGCGCGAGCACGGCGCTGCCGACGCCGATCAACTGGCCGCTCCGGCCCTTCAACGCCGCGCCACCCGCCATCAAACGGAAAAGTTTCTCGCGAAAATCCGCGTCCCAGATCGCGTCGTAAAGCACGGCCCGCTGCGTGCCGAGGCGGGCGATGACTGATTGGGGAGCATTGCGCGCGATCGCATCGGCCGCCGCGCCGGTCGCCACCTGCACCGGAAGCGAATAAATGTCCGGCGCGCCGTCGGTGTAATCGACCTGGAGGAGCCAAAGCTGGGCCGCGTTTTCGGCGAACGCGATCTGCTCGATGATCCGCATCTCGCGAATCTTGCGGGCCTTCGCGCCGAACCAGCGACAGGTGCGCAGATAGTCGGGCAAAATGCTGCCCTCGAGCGGCGCGCGCCGACCGTCAGCGAGGAGGGTTTGCAAATTCGCTTCCGCCGCGAGCGAAGGCACGGCGCGCTTCTTCGCGCTGCGCTTTTCATTTTGCGACTGGAGGGAAAACCAGAAATGGCCGTGCGGCCCGATCGTCAAGCCGTAGGGCGCTTTGCGGATCTGCGGGAAAAGATTGCGACTGAAAACCTCCATCGGCACGCAACCAGCGAAGCGTGCCAGATCGATCGCCACCGGCTGAGAAAAGCGCGACAGATTCACGACCACCAGAATCGTCTCGTCCTCATACCGGCGCAGGAAGGCGAGCACCTTCGCATTTTCCGGATGCAGAAATTCGATCGAGCCACGGGAAAAGGCGCGAAAATTTTTCCGCATCGCGATCACCCGTCGCATCCACCAGAGAAGGGACGAGAGATTCTTCTGCTGATTCTCGACATTGATCGCTTCGTAGTGGTACTCGGGATCGATCGTGATCGGGAGGTAGAGTTGCTGCGGATTGGCCTTCGAGAAACCGGCATTGCGATCGCTGCTCCACTGCATCGGAGTGCGGCAGCCGTTGCGATCGCCGAGGTAGAAATTATCGCCCATCCCGATCTCGTCGCCGTAGTAGAGGACCGGTGTGCCCGGCATCGAGAAAAGCAGAATATTAAGGAGCTCGATCTTGCGCCGGCTGTTGGCGAGGAGCGGCGCGAGCCGGCGCCGAATCCCGAGATTGATCCGCGCCGTCGGATCGTTCGCGTAGACGCGCCACATGTAATCGCGCTCTTCGTCGGTCACCATTTCGAGAGTTAATTCGTCGTGGTTACGCAGGAACATCGCCCACTGGCAGCTCTCCGGAATGGCCGGCGTCTGCTCGAGAATGTCGATGATCGGAAACCGATCCTCCATCTGCAGCGCCATGAACATCCGCGGCATGAGCGGGAAATGGAAATTCATGTGCGACTCGTCGCCGTCGCCGAAATATTTGACCGCGTCTTCCGGCCACTGGTTCGCCTCCGCCAAAAGCATGCGCCCGGGGAACTTCGCCTGCATGTGAGCGCGCAATTTCTTCAGGTAGACGTGCGTCTCGGGAAGATTTTCGCAGTTCGTCCCTTCGCGCTCGTAGAGATACGGAATGGCATCGAGGCGCAGACCGTCTACTCCCATGCCGAGCCAGTAATCGAGCACGTTCTGCACGGTCTCGTGCACCGCAGGATTGTCGAAATTCAGATCCGGCTGATGAGAATAAAACCGATGCCAATAATACGCTTTCGCCACCGGATCCCACGACCAGTTCGAAGTCTCAAAGTCCTTGAAAATAATCCGCGCGTCCTTGTAGCGCTCGGGCGAATCGCTCCAGACATAAATTTCCCGCTCCGGCGAACCGGGCACGGCGCGGCGCGCTTTCTGGAACCACGGATTCTGATCCGAAGTGTGATTGATGACCAGCTCGGTGATCACCCGCATCCCGCGCTCGCGGGCCGCGGCGAGGAAGGCCTGAAAATCCGCCAGCGTGCCGTAATTGGGATGCACGTCGAAATAATCCGAGATATCGTAGCCGTCATCGCGCAGCGGCGACGGATAAAACGGCAGCACCCAGATCGCGGTCGCGCCCAATTCCTGGAGGTAATCGAGCTTCTCGATCAGCCCGCGGAAATCGCCGATCCCGTCCCCGTCGCTATCGTGGAAGGTTTTAACATGCAGCTCGTAGATGACCGCGTCCTTGTACCAAAGCGGATCGGAAACGGGGACAGGGTCAGTCATTCGCTAACCTTTGCGCAGAAACCGGGCGGCGCAATTTGGCAAAATGCGACTCACGATCTGATTGCGGGCTGATCAGGCGGGCACGAGGTGGATTGATTTTTTGACTAACGGCCGTCCGGCTCGTCACACAGTCGAGCACGCCGGCATCGAGCCCGACATCATTTGTATGGCCAAAGGGATCGCCAGCGGGTTTCCGTTCGCGGCTCTCGGCACGCGTCGCGCACTTGACGACAAGTGGCCCACCGGCAGTCACGGCGGGACCTATGGCGGCAACCCGATGGGCTGCGCGGCGGCCTTGGCGACGATCGAGATCATGTGCGAGCCGGCCTTCCTCGAGAATGTCGTGGCCCGCGGAGCCCGACTCACCGCCGGTCTTGGGGGGATACCGGACTTACCGGCATCAGGACCGTGGTAGCCTATGATGTGCCGGCGGCATCCGTGACGCTCGCGCGATCTCTGAACGTGGGTCACGCTTTTCACACCGCAACCTCGCTCGCTGATGGCACCATCCTGGTCGCCGGGGGTTACGACGAAACGAATCAGTTAACCGGAGCAGCGGAGCTAGGCACGACAGCGCGGCACTGACTACAATTCCGCCACCGTCGCGCCCTAAAGGACGCGGCGCTTAGGAATAGAGATACTCGTCGTGATACTCGCGCTGGGGCGCGAATTGCACCTGGGGGTCGGCGCCGGTCTCGGGGTATTCGAAGATTTTGCCTTCGTAATTTCGGATGACGATTTTCTCGTGGTCGTGATAGAGGACGTAACCGGGATTGATCGGCACTTTGCCGCCGCCGCCGGGAGCATCGATAACGAATTGCGGGACCGCATAGCCGGTGGTGTGACCGCGCAGACCTTCGATGATCTCGATTCCCTTCGCGACGGAGGCGCGGAGATGCGAGGAGCCGTTGATGAGGTCGCACTGGTAAAGGTAATAGGGACGCACCCGGCACATGAGAAGTTTGTGCACGAGCGTTTTCATGGTCTCGAGCTCGTCGTTCACGCCCGCCAGCAGAACGCTCTGGTTGCCTAACGGCACCCCGTGGTTCGCCAGCATCTCGAGGGCGGCGCGCACTTCGGTCGTCAGCTCGCGCGGGTGATTGACGTGGATGCTCATCCAGAGCGGATGATATTTCTGCAGCATCCGGCAAAGTTCGGGCGTGATCCGTTGCGGGAGAAAGATCGGAACGCGGGTCCCGATGCGGAGAAATTCGATATGCTTGATCGCGCGCAGACGGCT
>JBDTCM010000039.1:0-15898 GCA_039923575.1 Chthoniobacterales bacterium | reverse complement strand
ACCGCGGGCGCGGATGACGGAAGGGGCGCAGCGGCACTCGGCGATTCCGAGATTCGCGCCATGCCGGCATAACGCCAGAGAAAGCCTCCGCCTAACGAGAGCAGGAGCGCGAGAATCAGTAACTCGGTTCCGGTAACTCTCTGCGCTCCACGTTCCCCATGATACCAAGCCAGAACCAGCGTGACGAAGAAGCCGACGACCATGGCCAGCGTGATGCCGCGCCGCACGCCATCGGGCCAACCGAATTGTTGCGCCACGATGTCGATCCCTTGGAGCAGGGCAAAGGCGGCGGCGACATAGGCCACGGCCCATTGCACGAGCTTGCGCTGCTTAAGACGTTGCAGGAATTCGTTCATCTCGCGCGCTGTTCACCCGCGCCGTATTTCGTCAGCAGCGCCTTGAAACGGGGGTCATTGCGCAATGGATCCCAGACCGGATCCGTGCGGAGCGAGGCGCTGGATAGGGCATGGCCCGCTGGAATTTCCAATATCTGTTCGATGTGATTGATGGCGGAATCTTGTTCGCCCACCTGTGCCTCGACCATCGCGAGCTGGGTGAGGTAGGACCCGCCTACCATTACGTCGCGCGACACCGGCAGGCCTTCGGCCGCGCGCCGCCCCGCTTCCAAAGCCGCCTTTTTCTCTCCCAACCCGGCATAAACTAGCGCCAGACAAGCTTGCGCCGCCGGTTCCACGCGAGGGTTACCGAGTAAGCTCTGGAGGGCTTGTTGAGCCTGGAGAAATGCGGTGCGTGCCGGTCCGGTTTCGCCGTTTTGCAGGAGCGCTTGCGCGCGAAGCAGGGTAACTGGCTCCCGCGTGCTTGGCCAGGTGTCGAGCACCCAGGCCGGTGCATGCTCCAGCACTGCCAGTGCCTGGTCCGGCTGACGCAGGGCAATCGCCAACTGCCATCTCGTTATTGAGACCGTACCCTGAGGGTCGATTCCCTGCGGGATCGCCTCCAGCGCTTTACTGGCCCCCGCGAGGTCACCGCTCAACTGCAAGGCGGAGGCTCGATTCACCTGCGTTTCGAAGTCCTCCGGGACCAGGGCCAGGGCGCGCTCGTAGGCTGGCGTGGCTTCAGAGTAGCGGCGCATGTAGACAAAGGTGGAGCCAATCTCCCGGGGCCATTGATTGTCGCGTGGGTCCAGGGCGGCCGCTCTTTCCAATTCAGGAAGAGCTTCTTCCATCCTGGCCTGCCGACGATGCACATACGCGATCGCGGCAAAAGTATGGGGATTGTTAGGTAAGCTCTGGCGCGCCTTCGTGAACTCGAGGAGCGCCGCCTCGTAGTCGCGATGGCCCCAATAGTGGACGAAGCCCATCGTCAGGTGTGCTTCTCCTAACTCGGGTTGAAGTGCGAGGGCCCTTTCCGCGGCCCGCTGTGCGGCCTCGATCACCCGCGCACTCGGATCGATGTTATACCAATAGATTCTCGCCTTCAGATAGCCCAACCGCGCATAGGCCAAGGCAAAGTCCGGATCGGCCGCAACGGCGCTCTCGTAGAGACTGGCCGCCCGCTGCACAGAGTCGGCTGGATCCTTGGCACTTGCGGAATAGAATTGGTTCGAGAAATACTCGGCCTTGAGGAACGAGTCATAGGCTTCGGGATTCTTCGTCGGCACGTTCGCGATCCGGACCGCCTCTTCCGGCAGGAGCTTAGCCCGCAGCGCATCGGCTACACTTTGCGCGACTTTGCTCTCGACCGAGAAAATGTCTTTGATCTCGCCATCATAGCTCTCGGCCCACAGGTGTGAATCACTTCGCGCCTCGATTAACTGGACATTGACCCGGACGGCACCACCGGCCCGCTGCACACTGCCTTCCATGATATGGGCAACACCTAGTTGTTGCGCAATCTCGCGCAGGTTATCGGGGCGACTTGCATAGCGCATGGTCGAGGTGCGCGAGATGACCTTGAGAGCACTGATCTTCGCGAGGCGAGTCAGAATTTCATCCTGGATCCCTTCGACGAAGTAAGCGTTTTCTTTCTCGGCGCTGAGGTTCTCGAAAGGCAGCACGGCGATCGACTTTGCTGGGATTTCGGCGGCGGGTGCAGGCGATACCGCGGTCACCGCGGAGACGGGGACGGACGCGACCGGTGCGCGCGAGGTGCTGGCATATCGCCAAAGGAGTCCGCCGCCTAACGATAGCAAGAGAGCAAGAATCAAAAGTTCGGTGCCGGTCACGCGCTGCGCGCCGCGTTCCCCGTGATACCAGGCCAGGACGAGCGTAACGAAAAAGCCAACGACCATCGCCAGAGTGATCCCACGCCGCACGCCTTCGGGCCAGCCAAACTGTTGCGCGATAATGTCTATGCCCTGCAACAACGCGAATGCTGCGGCGACATAAGCCACGGCCCATTGCACGAGCTTGCGCTCCTTCAGGCGTTGTAGGAATTCGGTCATGGAACAGTAACCCCTTGTTGTTCCTTCATCGCCGCCGCGACCTTATCGACCAGCTTCTGGAAGCGCGGGTCGCCGCGCAGGTTGTCCCAGGAGGGCGAGTAACTTAGGTCACCCAGGTCGATACCAATCGGCTCTTTGACCAGCGTTTCCAGCGCAGTCAACGCCTGATCGCTGCGCCCGCACAGCGCCGGCACGACGGCGCACATTTCCTTCAGGCCCGCTGCGGTATACTGATCCTTGCCAGCCAGTTCAACACCGCGTTCGGCTTCGCGCTGAGCGGCGTCGGCGTCACCGAGTCCGGCTTCGATCAGCGCCAGGTTTGTTGCCAAATAGCCATTGTCACTCCGGGACGCGCGCAGGATCTCGAGCTTTTCCTTCCCTTCGGTGAAGGTCACCCGCGCCGCGGCTTCGTCGCCAGCCCGCCGCTGCGCCCAACCCAGCGTCGGGTAGAAATTGCTCGTAAAGCCGTCCAGCGCAAAGCCGGGCTGAGTCATCGCCGCCTGCATCGTCTTGATGATCGCGGCATAGTCCCGGCGATACGTGAGGTAATTAATCTGAAAACCCAGCGCGATGACGTCGTCGAGCTGGGGCGGCAACGGCTCGATCAGCTTGCCGGCCGCATCCAGATTGCCCTCGGACATGTAGGTCGATCCCTTCCACAGAGTCATAAATGTATCGCCTGGGTGGAAAGTCAGTCCACGGTCGAACCACCGCCGGCCCTCAGCGGGACGACCTATGAACGTTAGTGTCTCGCCGAGCGTCGACAGGACGCTGAGGTTCTGTGGGTCGCGCTCCAGTGACTGTTCCGCCAGCTCGCACGCGCGTTCGTAGTGGCCGCGACGTCGCTCGAGGTAGGCTTGGGCGGCCACCACCTCTGGGTTATTCGGCAGACGCCGGGCCGCTTCCTCATAGGCCGCGGCGGCGCCGTCGTAATCGATGGTGTGATAAAGGAAATAACCCTTGGCCAGCCAGGCTTCGCCGGATTCCGGCGCCAGCCGCATCGCCATCTCCGCGCCATGACGCGCGGCCTCAAGGCGCGCGGCGCTGCGGTCGAAGGCTTGGAAATAAAGCAACCCATCGGCCTGAGAGCCGCGACCCCAAGCCAGGGCGAAGTTCGGATCGAGCTGGACCGCTTGCGCGTAAAAACGCGACGCGGCCTTCAGTTGCTCAGAGCCGAAGGCGCGGCTGTCGGCCTCTAGTCCGCGCAGATAGGCATCGTAGGCGGCGGAGTTATTGGTCGGCCGGGCCGCAAGAGCCTGTTTCTCCGTGCCGCTCAGCTCGGCGTTTAACTGTTCCGCGATAGCCCCGGCGACCTCGCCCTCGACGCCGAAGATATCGGTCAGCTTGCGATTGTAACTCTCTGCCCAGAGGTGGTCATCCGTCGCGGCGCGGATGAGCTGGACATTAATGTGGACCGCATCCGCCACCTTTTGCACGCTGCCTTCGAGGAGATTTGCCACCCCGAGTTGTTTGGCGATCTCGGGCAGGTTATCCGGGCTGCTCGCGTAGTGCGCAGTGGAAGTTCGCGAAATGACCTTGAGTGCGCCGATCTTGGCCAACCGCGTCAGGATTTCATCCTGGATGCCTTCGGCGAAGTAAGCGTTCTCCTTATCGGAACTCAGGTTTTCAAACGGGAGAACCGCGATCGACTTCTCAGGGATTTCCTCCTTATTGTCGTTAGGCGAAACTGAGGAGGCGCGGACCATTCCGGCCTCGCGCCGTGGCGTGAGGACGAACTTGTCGACCGCGAAATAGCCGAGCGCGAGCACGAGCACGACGATGATCAGGCGATCGATCCGCCGCCCGGTCTGGGGCGCTATGGACTCGTTAGGCGGAATCTCATCGTCGCGCTTGAGGCCTTGCGGTGTTAACTCAAAGACCCAGCTGACGATCAGCGCCGGGATGAAGCAGAGCGCGAGGAAAATGATCAGCCCGCGCAAAGCCCAAGCCGGCCCGTCGAACGCCGGCAACATCGTGCTGGCGACTTGAATGAGCAGCCACGCACCGACGAGATATAAGCCGGCAACCCGGATCACATTGCGGCGTTTCAGCTCGGTGAAAAAGCTCATCGGCAGGTGAACGCATCGGGACCTTTTCCCGGCGCGGGAGAGCATTGGTCGGGCCAGCGGTTTTGCTTCCAATAATCCACCATGCCGCTGCGTTTGGCGAAGCCTTGAAAGGCCTGACTTTGGCGCGCTTTCCGCGACCAGGTATCGGGTTGCCACAGAAAATTGAGATAGCCGTCGGAGAGACCGGTCGAGCCGCGTTCATATTCGGCAAACGAGCGGTCGGGCTCACCCAGCATCATGAGCAAGGTCGGCACCCACTGCTCGTCGGGGTGTTTGGCGATGACCTGCAGAGCCGCAGCATGTGCTGTCGCACCCAGATACATGCCACGGTAGATCGTCTCCAAATCGGCGGATGAAAATTTCACACCGAGGCTCAGCATCCCACGAGCAAACTCTGGTGCGCCTCGCTCATAGTCCCCGTTGCTCGCGGCGATAAAGGAAAGCGTGGTCCCGGCTCCCGGAAAACCGAGCGCAATGGCGCGCCGGGTCAGTCTCACCGAACTGGTGACATCGCCGGCCCGCCAGCGCATCACTCCTTTGTAGAAGACTGACCGTGCGCTCGCCGGATCACGAACGAGGATATGGTCGACCAGGGTTTCCGCCTCCGCGCCTCGTCCCATGGCGGCAAGCTCATTTGCAGCCCAGTAATTCGCGGTGTCGTCATCTGGATTCAACGCCAAAGCTCGGGTCGCGGGCGCGACCATTTCGACATAATGACGACGCGAAAAGGCGATGTAGCCAAGCGCCGCATAGGCTTCCGCATTGTCGGTATCGAGCGCAAGCGCGCGCTTCGCATCGGTTTCTGCGGTCGTTAGGTTCTCCGCCCAATCCCCGCCGACATACTGCGGCAAGACCGCGTGAGCTACCGCCAGCTTCGACCAGGCACGGGAGAATTTAGGATCGAGTGTTGTGACTTGTTCAAGCTTCGCGATTGCGCGCGGCAGGTTATCGCCCACCCTGGCGTTAACCATGGTTCGCGCTTCGATAAAGAGCGCATAAGCCTCGGCGTTATCCGTCGTCTTATCGACCAACCGCTGCTCGCCATTGTCACCGAGCACGACGTCAAGCTGACTGGCAATGTCGCGCGCGCAGGATTCCTGTAGATCAAAAACATCGGCCAGCTTGCCGTCGTAAGAGTTAGACCACTCCTCTACTCCGTCGGAGGTTTTCAAGAGCGTCGTCGTGATCCGGAGCCGATCGCCCTGCTTACGAACTGAGCCTTCGAGAACGTGCGCCACGCCCAGATCGGAACCGAGTTTTTTCAGGTCCACGTCTTTGCCTTTATAGCGAAATGAAGAAGCGCGTCCGACCACCTTCAGGTGCTTGATCCGGGCGAGGGCGTTGAGGATTTCCTCCGCCATCCCGTCGGAAAAAGATTCCTGATCGTGCCCGGGCGAAAGATCGGCGAAAGGCAGGACCGCAATCGACTTGCCCGGGATTGGCGTCGTTCCCGATTCGGTGCCAGCCGATTTGTTGTCGTCGCGATGGAGGACGAATTGATTCGCGAGCAAGAGCACGACCGCCATGAGAAGGACCGCGATGATCCACTTATCGAGCTTCCTCCCGGTGTGGCGAGTGATAGACCCGTTAGGCGGAATCTCGCTCTCGAGCTGGAGTCCCTGCGACGTCCATTCGTAGAACCAGGAGAAGAGCATCGCGAAGGGAAAGCCGACGATGGCAGCGACCACGATCCAGCGCATCACCCATTCCGCGACGTGAAACAAAGGAAAGACCTGAGTTGCGACTTGCACGAGCAGCCACGCGCCCGCTGCGTAGAGCGCCGCCGCGCGGACGACATTGCGGCGCTTCAGTTCCGAAAAGAAAGAAGGCCTGTCGCTCATGTCTTGGGTGCGGCGGCGAGTTCGGCGGGCGTTGGCAATCCCATCTTCTTGCACAAGGCGGCAAAGCGTGGGTCGTCTTTGTAACGCAAAAGGAACGGATCGTAGTAGAGGATGGTGATGTTGCTGTCGCGCTCGACCCAGGCGCGGTCGAGCAAGTCGAACATGCCGTCAGGATCCTTCCGCAAAGCGTAGCAACGCGCGATCAAGTAGGGATCGGTCTGGCCATATTTATCGATCAGAGTCTTCAGCGCCGCATCGGCCGCCGCGGCGTCGTTCCCGATCTGTCGCGCGTTGGCCAGCGCGAAATCGTGCGATTTGCCCGGCGGAACCTGCTCTGCCTTCTCGAGGGCGGCGGCTGCATCCCCGCGCAAGACCTCGATGGACGAGAGCCGGGCCTGAGCGCCCGCACTCGTCTGCAAGCTCATCTGCTCCTGGGTGACGCGTTCGGCCTCATCGAGACGACCAAGCGCCATGAGGTCGTTAGCCAGCAAGGCGTACCAACCGTCGCTGCGGGGATCTGCCGCCAGCGTCTGCCGGATGGGCTCGATCGCCGCTTCGGGATGCCCGAGCGACGCGTGCACCTCCGCGAGCGAAGCGCGCAGATTGAGATCGTTAGGCGCGAGCTTTACGGCTTGCTTGAGTTCGGCTTCCGCGCCAGCGAGGTCGATATCGGCAAAGATCAACAACAGCCCGCGCGCTCCGTGCGCCGCCGCCAGGTTCGGGTCCAGAGTCAGGGCCTTGTCGACCGCAATACGCGCCGCGGCAAAACCCTCCTGTGCCTGCGTGCCGCTGCTATAATCAGTCAGAAAGATTTCTGCGCCGGCCAGTGCGGCATAAGCGCGCGCGTAGCCGGGATCGAGCCGGATCGCGGTCTGAAAAAACTCGATCGCCTTCCGATAATCGCCCTCGGTATTTCGCTGGTTGTAGAACTGTCCCTGAAGAAAAGCATTGTAGGCCGCGAGATCGCCGCTCGGCGGACGGTCACTCTGGGTCGCGGCGTCGCTCGCGTTGAGCAACTTCGCCTTGAGGGCATCGGCCACTGCGGTCGTGATGTCATCCTGCAGTTTGAAAAGGTCCTTATAAGGCCTGTCGTAGTGCTGCGACCAAAGAGTGCTGCCATCGGAGGCATTGACCAATTCGGCGCTGACGCGCACCGCGTCTGCGGCGCGGCGCACGCTGCCCTCTAGCAAATGAGCGACCCCGAGCTTCGCGCCAATCGTCTTGCTGTCATCTTTACTGTCGCGGAACTGGAAAGAGGAGTTGCGCCCGATCACCTTCAGGCCAGCAAACTGCGAGAGCGCAGTGATCAGATCTTCCGAGAGGCCATCCGAAAAATACTGCTCGTCCTTGTCGCCGCCTTGATTGACCAATGGCAGCACGGCGACCGATTTCTCCGGAATCGCGCGCACGGAAGACGCTAAAGGCGAAGAGGAGGCGACCGGCACGAAAGCGGTCTTCGGCTGCGACACGGCAGTGTAGCGCCAAAGAAACGCGCCGCCTAACGATAGTAAGAGTGCGAGAATCAGAAGCTCGGTGCCGGTCACGCGTTGCGCGCCGCGTTCCCCATGGTACCAGGCTAGGACGAGCACAACGAAGAAGCCGACGACCATGGCTAGCGTGATCCCGCGCCGCACCCCATCCGGCCAGCCAAATTGTTGCGCAATAATGTCAATGCCTTGGAGTAAGGCGAAGGCCGCCGCGACATAGGCCAGCGCCCACTGCACCAGCTTGCGTTGCTTCAGGCGTTGGAAGAAGTCGTTCATTTCGCGACCTCATTCTTACTGGGAGACGGCGAACTCAGGAGCGCCTGAAAACGCGGGTCGTCGCGCAGGTTATCCCAGTCCGGATCGATGCGGAGGAGCGCGGTCGTGATCGGAGGCAATCCGTAGGAGGTGCTGAGTAAGTGTCTTATGGCGGCGATCGCGCCATCCTTATCGCCAAAGTGGGCGTCGATCCGGGCCAGGGTATCTTCGTAATCAGGGCCAATCCATGCATCCTTGGTCGCCGGGACAATGGTGATAGCTTGCTGGGCGTGGGCCAGCGCGTCGTCCTTGTCGCCCAGCCATGTCTCAGACCACGCCAACGACATTGTCAGGTCGGGGTCGTTCGGCTGCGTTTGCAGGGCTTCTTCCAGCGAAGCGCGGGCTTGAGCATAAGTCTGCGCTGCTGCGCTCGCATTGCCCGCATGACGTTGTAAGTCACCCAGCAAATTCTGAAAGCTGCCCAGAAAGGCGCCCAGCGCTTTGGACTTGGCGAGCTGCGCCCTCATGATAGTGAGAGCGGGCTGGTAATTCCGGGAAAGAATCGCGGTAGTCACGATCGTGACAACGAGGTTGTCATCTCCTTCCTCAGGTGGCGCCCGATCCAGCGCGGCTTGCGCATGCGTAGTGTCACCCGTGAGCAAATAACTCGTAGCCTCGGCAAACATGACTCCGCCATTCTGCGGGCTAAGGTCTCGGGCGCGCGCGAGGAGCTTGAGCGCCTGCACCGGGTCGCGCAAAGCGATATCCGTGAGTGAGGCGTCCACGAGGAGAAACACATCTTCCGGATCCAGCTCGATGGCCTGCGCAAACACACGCCGGCTTTCTTCCCAATGATTTTGCCGCCGGGAAATGGCGGCGAGCGTATAGGCCGGCCAGGGGTTATTGGGGAATTGTTGCCGGGCGCTTTCGAGCAGAGTCTTGGCGCCTTCGTAATCGCGTTCCACCCAGTAATGATAGAAAACTTCGGCTAACTCTGTCTCGACCGCGTCCGGCGCGAGCTTCTTTGCCATCGCCAAGGCCTGGCGCGCCGCTTCTTTGTTCGCCGGAGTGCGGTCGGCAAGATTCCAGAGAAAGCCGTGCTGACGGCATAAGTGCGCCCAAGCCAGCCCAAAGTCAGGATCGAGCCGGACAGCTTCTTCATAGGCTTTGATCGAAGCCAGCGTGTTAGGCAACAGCGAATCCACTCGGCCTTCAAAAGCCAAACCGCGCAGATAGGCGTCGTGCGCAGCGGTGTTGCTGGTAGGTTTGGCGGCAAGTGATTCCTTTTCGCGGCCGCTCAGTCTGGCATCTAACTGTTCGGCAATGACTCCCGCGACTTCCCCTTCGACGGCGAAGATATCGTCGAGTTTACGGTTGTAACTCTCGGCCCAAAGATGTGTGTCGGTCGCGGCTTTGATTAACTGCACATTGATGTGCACTTCCTGTCCCGCCTTCTGCACGCTGCCTTCCAGAATACTACTGACACCAAGTTGCTTTCCTATCTCCGGCAAGTTATCCGGGCTGCTCGCGTAATGGACTGTGGAAGTGCGCGAGATGACTTTGAGCGCACTGATCTTAGCCAACCGGGTGAGGATCTCATCCTGGATACCTTCGGCGAAATAAGCGTTTTCTTTGTCACTACTGAGGTTTTCAAAGGGCAGGACCGCGATCGACTTCTCCGGAATCGCGCTCGTTGTCGCGGGCGGCACACTTACAGTCGTTAGGTGTGGCCGGAAGTGTTGAAAGGCGAACAAACCCGCCGCGATGACGGCGAGGCCGATCGTTATTGCGATCAGCTTGCGGCCCGTCTTGCGCGTGATAGACTCGTTAGGCGAAACTTCCGACTCGAGCTTGATTCCTTCCGGCGTAATCTCAAAAGCCCAGGCCAGAACCAGCGCAATTGGAAAGCCGAGGAGCACGAATACGACTAACGTTTGCGCCACCCAGTCCGGGGCGTGAAAGGTGGGCAGGACGGTCGAACCTATCTGGATGACGAGCCAACCCACGACCGCATAGGCAACCGCGACCTTGTAGACATTGCGCCGCTTTAGCTCGGCGAAGAAGTTGCGCGAGTTCATGGACGATTACTTTGGTGGTCCTACGAGCTGGCCACCCTTTAGAAGTTGTTGAAAGTCCGGATCGCGGCGGATGGGGTCCCAGATCGGATCGATCTTGAGCCGTTGGATGGAAACACAAACGCCCGCTGGGATCGAGAGTAACTGGCGCAGTATTTTCACGGCTTCACCCGGCTCTCCTGCATGGGCTTGGACTTCCGCGAGGCCGGCAAGCACCGCCGGACCGCCGAGCGCGTCCTTTGTCACTGGAAGTAAGTCGACCGCCTGCTGGGCGTGACGAATTGCTTCGGTATTCCGATGCAACGCGAGGTCGATCCAGGCTAGCTGGCCGAGAGCCTGGACGTCTTCCGGTTGCGCTTGCTTTCTCGCCTCGACCAGGCTTTGCGCCTGCGCGATTTCATCCTGCGCGTTGGCCGTGTCGCCCATCAGCACGCGAAGCGTAACTCGCGCTGCCAGTCGCGAACGCTCCTCATCCGGGTTGGTTTTCTTTACCTCGAAGGTCTTGAGAGCTGCGGCAAAATTTCGATCGATTGTGTAAAGATAGGTGCCATCACCGATGATCGTCGCCGCATTGCCGGTCTGCGATGGATTGGAGAAAGTCGTGCCGGGCGGAAACGTCGCCCAGTCGTGTCGCGCTTTACTCAAATCGTCGAACCCATTCACCTCACTGCAAAAGACGGCTCTCATCCCGACGACATTGTTGGGATCGAGCGCGAGGGCGCGCGAACCAGCGCGGATCGCTTCCTGCCACAAGCGCAGGTTGAGATAGGTGGTGCCGACATTGGCGATGAAGCCGGCATTGCGCGGATCGCGCACTTCGCACTTGGCCATGGCGGATAAGGCCAAAGCCCAGCGGCCTTGCCGGCGATAGATGAAAGCGATCGATTCCTGCGCGAGAATGTCGTTAGGCCGGAGCTCGAGCGCGCGGCGGAATTCAGTGAGGGCCTTATCGTACTCTCGCCTGCCGTAGTAATAGAAGTCACCCAGCGCGATGTGTGCCTCAGGAAGGTTGGGCGAGAGCGCGAGCGCATGTTCGGCGTCCTTCTTGATCTCAGCCAGCTCAGTCTCATTCGCCCTGGTGACAAACCAGTGGCGCATGATCCGGCTGACCGCGAGACGCGCCGCGGCGAGCCCAAACTGCGGGTCGCGCTCCAAGGCAGCGCGATAGAGCGCGGCCGCGTGGTCGAAGGCCTCGGCCTTCAGCGTGCTCTCGGCTTCTCGTTCCGCATATTCGCCTTTCAAGAAGAGATCGTAGGCGTCCGGATCTCGCGTCGGCGCACTCGTTAGGCTAGTGGCTTCGGCCGGTGAGAGCTTAGCCTGCAAAGCATCGGCCACTTCCTGCGACACTTCGCTTTCCACGGCGAAGATATCTTTGGCCTCGCGATCGTAGGTCTTTGCCCAAAGATGAGAGTCAGCCCGCGCGTCGATCAGCTGCACGTTGATCCGCACTTTCTCGCCCGCGCGTTGCACCGTCCCTTCCAGCACTTTCGCGACGCCTAACTCTTGCGAAACCGTCTTCAAATCCTCTGGCTTGCTCTGATACTTCGCGGTCGAAGTGCGGGAGATGACCTTGAGGTCGGTAATCCCGGCCAGCCTGGTCAGAATCTCATCCTGGATTCCTTCGGCGAAGTAAGCATTCGCTTTCTCGTCGCTCAGGTTGTCGAAGGGCAGGACGGCGATCGACTTATCGGGAATTGCGACGCTGGAAGCGTCTGCCTTAGCTAAAGGATTCGCCCCGGCATTCGTCCGCGGCCGCCAGAGGCCAAAGCCGAGAAAGCCGGCCGCGAACAGCGCGATGACGATGATGAAGCCGGCAAACTTGCGCCGGCTCCACTGCGGCAGCTTTTCGTTAGGCGAAATATCTTCCGTGCGCTTCATCCCCTGCGGAGTCATCTCGAAAGCCCAGGCGATAACGAGCGCGATCGGGAATCCGAGCAAAGTCACCACGACCACCGCCGTCGTAAGGCTATCCGGAAGATGAAGCGCCGGCACGATTGTCGCCGTGACTTGCATCACCAACCAGCCGACGACGGCGTAGGCGACCGCGACCTTGTAAACATTGCGCCGCCTTAGCTCGGCGAAGAAGTTGCGCGGGTTCACTTTGTTTGTCCCAGATACTCGGCCACTAACTTCTCGAAACGCGGGTCGCGGCGCAAAGGATCAAGCCTCGGATCGGTTTTAAGGCTGCCGGTATTTCCGGCGAGTTGGATACTGCGCTCTTCATAGGCTTGTTCGAGCAGGCGCAAGGCTTCTTCCTTTTCTCCGAACGCGAGGTGGATCAGGGCCAATGGGTAGGGCTGAGCACTTCCCGGTTCCGGAGAATTCGTTAGGGCGTCGAGAATTTTACGAGCTTCTTCTCTTTGACCCGTCATTACATCCATCCGCGCGATCATTGCCTCTCGCATGGGAGTCCGGCCGATCGCGGCGGCTTTCTCGTAGGCGGCTTTGGCGCCTTTCAGGTCGCCTTTTGCTTCCAGCACTTCGCCGAGCATGAAATGCGCGGGCCCGAAATTGGAATCGATCTCCAGAGTCTTATGAAATTGTTCGACGGCTGCGTCGAGATGGCCGACCGTGCCCAGGTTCGAGCCGAGGACCGAGTTGATGATCAAGGAAAGCGGATCGAGCTCGTGCGCCTGCTGCAGTTGCGCGAGAGATTCTGCGAAGCGGCCCTGGGCCTGAAAACATTCGCCGAACCATTGGTGGGCGGTCGCGTAACTCGGATTCAAAGCAATCGCGCGCTTGAACTCCTGTTCGGCGGCCGAAAACTGGAAATCCACCTCGAGGGCATTTGCCAGAGAGGTGTGCGCTTCCGCCAGGGTGTCATCCAACTCCAGCGCGCGATGAGCGGCGGCGAGGGCGCGTGCGATATCTTCCTTTGGGGGATTGTTACTATAGACGGGCATCAAGGAGTAACTGTCGGCGAGACCCGCGTAAGCCAAGGCATAGGAAGGATCCCTTTCGATGGCTTGATCGAAGTAACCGATCGCCGTCTTGAGATTTGCAAGCGTGCGCCGGTTCCAGAAATAGCGGCCTCTTAAGTAGAGCTGGTGCGCCTCCGGGCTTTCCGTCGGCCGGGAAGCCAACACGTGTTCCGCGCTACCGGTCAACTTCGCTTGCAGCGTCCCCGCGACCGTTCGGGCAATCTCACTCTCAACCGCAAAGATATCGGTCAACTTGCGATCGTAGGTCTCGGCCCAAAGGTGCGCGTCGGTCGCGGCCTTGATCAGCTGGACGTTCACGCGCACTTCGTTGTTCTCCTTCTGCACGCTGCCCTCGAGGATGTTCGCGACTCCCAGTTCTTGTGCGATTTCATGCACGCTGCTGGGCGAGCTCTTGAAACGCTCGGTCGAGGTGCGCGAAACCACTTTTAGCTCCGCGCTCTTCGCCAGACGGGTGAGGATTTCATCCTGAATCCCTTCGCTGAAATAGATGTTGTCTGGATCGCGACTCAAATTATCGAAGGGAAGGACCGCGATCGACTTATCCGGGATTCCAGCCGCGGTCGTCAACGGGGCATCTGCGCTCGTTAGGCGCGGACGCAGGAATTGAAAGACAAACAGTCCGGCCGCGATAACCGCAACGACAACGCTAATCCCAACGATCTTGCGTCCGGTATGACGGGCGATCGATTCGTTAGGCGCGATATCCTCCTCGCGCTTGATTCCCTCCGGCGTGATCTCAAACGCCCAGGAGAAGACCAACGCGATCGGAAAACCCAGGATGATTACCGCGACCAGCACTTTCATGACCCACACCGGTGCTTCAAACGTAGGGAAGAGAATGGACGCCGCCTGGATCAGGAGCCAGGCGACCACGGCATACGCGACCGCCACTTTGTAAACGTTGCGTCGTTTCAGCTCGGCGAAGAAGTTGCGCGGGTTCATTTCGACATCGACGTGGCCTTGAATTCCTTGGTCGGCATGATCTTCTCGGCCAAGGCTTCGAAGCGCGGATCGCCGTGCAGCGGGTTGAGGAATGGATCGACCCGGATCGTGCCCATATTAAAGCCGTCGCGATCGCGATAACCTTGCTCCAGCCACTGGAGCGCTCTGTCCCGCTCGTCCAATCCCAGATAGACCACCGCTAACCCGTAGGCTTCGAGGTAGCGTTGTTCTCTCACTTTCTGTAATGCCTGGAGAATCTGCCTTGCTTCACCCTTTCGCCCCGTCCGGCCATAAAGATGACCGAGGAGGGCTTTCGGAAAAGGATCGTCATTGAGTGCGATCGACCGCTGATATTCAGCCATGGCTCCGGGGAAGTCTCCTTTCAATTCCAAGGCCTGTCCTAGCAGGTAGTGGACAAAATAGAAGCTCCCATCCATCTCGACCGTTTTGCGCAATTGCGTGATCCCTTCATCAAGGCGATGCGCATAGATATAAGCTTGGCCAAGGTTCGAGTTGATAATAAGAGAAAGAGGATCGAGCTCCAGAGCCCGTTTCATCTCCGTCACTTCTCGCCCGGTCTGACCGGTGGCGGAGAGGGAGTGATTAGCGAACCAGTGATGCGCCGTCGCGTCATTCGGATCCAACTCGATCGCGCGCTCGAATTCCGCAATCGCTCCCGGCGCATCGAAGTAGAAAAGCTGCTTTACCATCCCGAGCGCCGCGTGGGCGTCGGCCGAACTCTCATCCAGGGAAAGGGCTTTCTCAGCCGCCTTCTCGGCTTCTGGAAAACACTCCCGCGGCGTGCCTCCGCTATAGGCTGGCAATAAGAGCCAGGCTTGCGCCAGCCCCGCATAGGCCAGCGCGTAAGTCGGATCCTGCTCGATAGCCTGATGGAAGTAATCGATCGATTTTCTGAGATCGGCCGCGGTGCGTTTGTTCCAGAAAAAGCGACCCTTAAGGTAAAGCTCGTAAGCTTCCGGATTCGCCGTCGGCTTCTTCGCGATCAGGATTTTTTCCGAACCAGTCAGCTTCGCCTGCAAGGTCTGGGCGATGGTCTCCGCAATCTCGCTCTCGACCGCGAAGATATCGGTCAGCTTGCGGTCGAAGGTATCTGCCCAAAGATGGGCGTCACTCGCCGCCTTGATCAACTGCACGTTGACGCGCACTTGGCCCGATTCCTTTTGCACACTGCCCTCGAGGATATTGGCGACGCCGAGCTGCTGCGCGATCTCGGGCAGATTCTCGGGCGAGCTTTTGAAATGCTGCGTTGAGGTGCGCGAAATGACTTTTAGATCCGCTACCTTCGCAAGCCTGGTGAGGATTTCATCCTGGATGCCCTCGGCGAAATAGGCGTTCTCTTTGTCAGAGCTCAGGTTTTCAAACGGAAGCACCGCGATCGACTTTTCCGGCAGTTCGGCGCCAGCTTCGCGGGTGGTATTTCTAGCACTGTAACGACCAAGGAAAAACAGTCCGAGCGAAAGAATGGCCGCGATAACAACGATATAGATCCAGGCATGCCTCTTATGCCCGGTCGCCGCTGTTGGCATGGCGTCGGCGACTTCGGTTCGCTTGATTCCCTCTGAAGTCGCCTCGAAGGCCCAGGCGATGACGAGCGCAATCGGAAAACCGATTGCGATCAGCACGATCACCAAACGAACGATCCAGTTCGGGATTTCCAGGAATGGAAAAATCTGCGTCGCAATTTGCGCGATTAACCAGCCGACGACGGCATAGGCGACGGCCACCTTGTAAACGTTGCGCCGCTTTAGTTCGGCGAAGAAATTGCGCTCACTCATTGGCTCACGCGCATCGCGCTCGTCCTTCGGGGAGCGCACGCGCCTCGCGTGCGGGTTGCGGTGCCCCCGCCGCAAGGCACTTTTTGG
>JBDTCM010000038.1:0-4227 GCA_039923575.1 Chthoniobacterales bacterium | reverse complement strand
GCCACCCGGCATCGCCGAGCCTGTCCCAGTTGACCCGGAGAAATAGAATCATTTATGGCTCATGTCGTTACCAGTAAGTGTGTGGCGTGCAAGTTCACCGATTGCGTCGTGGTCTGCCCAGTAGCCTGCTTTTACGAACTGGAAGGCCAGCTCGTTATTCACCCCGAGGAGTGCATCGATTGCATGGCTTGTGTGGATGAATGTCCCGTGCACGCCATCTACGCCGAGGCCGACGTCCCCTCCGAGTTTTCGGCGGACATCGAGCTCAACGCAACGGAGTCCAGGAAGGTGCAGGAGTCGGGTTCGGGCGCGATCGAGACGAAAAAGGATCCGTTGCCCACGGCCGCCGCGCGGAAAGCGGAATTGGGCTATTAGGTCCGTCCCCGGCCAGCCGCCTGGAATTCGTCCAGGGCCGCGCCCAGTCTTTCCAACCCGGCTTGCAACGCCGCCGTTTCGCCCCCGATCCCAAGGCGAAAATGGCGCGGCGCTTCAAAGAACGCGCCAGGGACGACCGAGGTTTCATATTTCTCGCGCAGTAGTTTGAAAAATTGCTCCGGATCCCCGTGCGGCAGGCGCGGAAACGCGACCGAGCCAGCCGGCGGCCGCAGGCATTCCAGATCGCTATGTGTATCGAGAAAGGCATCGAGCAGAGCGCGATTGGCGGTTAACAGCGCGCGTGCTCTCTCGCGAAACTGCGCGAGATGATCAAAGGCCATGACCGACATCCGCTCGGCCGGATGAGCGGCGGTCGCGGCGAAGAGATCGTTCAACCGCCAGATGCTCCGCGCCAGTTCCGGCGCGGCCAGGATCCAGCCGCAGCGCAGGCCGCTCAAGCCGTAGGTTTTCGTCAGGCTGTTCGTGACGATGAAATTTTCGCCTAACGAAAAAGCAGAGGGCGGCGCGGCCTCGAACATCATCTCCAAATAGACTTCGTCGACCAGCACGCGTGCCCCGACTCGCTGTGCCGTCTCGCCGATCGCGCGCAATGTTTCGAGCGGAATCAAGGCGCCCGTCGGATTGTGCAAATTGGTCAGCACGACCAGCCGCGTCCGGGGGGTGATCGCGCGCTCCATTTCGCCTAACGAAATTGCATAATGATCCTCGAAGCGCCGCGGCACGCGCTCGACCTTCGCGCCCAGGTAATGCGCCAAATCGAGGAGGAGCCCGTAGGTCGGCTGTTCGATCACGATCTCCTCGCCCGGTCCAAGCAGCGCGGCCATGACGAGATGGTTCGCCATCGACGTCCCTTCCGCGGTCACGATGCATTCCACCGGCGCGCCGGTGTGGCGCGCGATCCGTTCCAGCAATGGCCCGTAGCCGTAACCGCCGCCCGTGATTTCCAGCTCCTCGACGCGCAAGGGAAATTCCGCCATCGGCACACTCGTTAGGCCGCTGGTCGCGAGGTTGAAGCGCGCGGTGGAGGAAAGCTTGGCCCACTCCATGTAAGGCGAGCGCTTTCGTTCTTCGTCCAGATTCATCGCCAGAGAAAGTAAATCGGTAAACCGAGCAGCGCGATGCCGAGCCCGATGCCGGCCCGCAGTGGATCGTGCGCAAAAGTGCTGACCACAATCGCCCACTGCGCGGCGATGAAGAGCAGCGTCGTCCACGGATGTCCCGGCACGCGAAAACTGGCCGGCGCGCTTTCGCGCCGCCGCAGGACGAAAAGGCAGACCGCCGTCAGGCCAAAGAAAATGCAATCCATCGCGACGACGTAATTGACCACTTGCGCATAGGTGCCGGTGAGCGCGATCACGATCGCCCAGACACCCTGCAACGCGATCGCCACCACCGGCACATGCGTGCGCGGATCAACCCAGGCCACGCTGCGAAAGAAAACGCCGTCCTTTGCCATCGCGAAATAAACCCGCGGCGCGGTCAGCATCGATTGCGCGAGAAATCCGAAAGCCGAGAAGGCGATCCCGGCCGCAATCCATTGTCCGCCGCGTGCTCCGAGCAAACCGCGCATGACTGACGAGGCTGGCGTGGTCGTGCTCGCCAGGCCGGCCGGCCCGAGCGCGCGCAGGTAAACGTAATTGACCGACACATAAACCGCGATCACCCCCAGCACCCCGAGAATGAGCGCGCGCGGCAGAATCTTCTGCGCGTCGCGCACCTCACCGCCGAGAAAACTCGAAGTCTGCCAGCCGCCGTAGGCAAACAACACCGGCGTCATGGCCGCGCCAAAGGCAAACCCGAGATGGAGCGACGGGGGCTGATGCAAAACCGGGCTCCACGACATTTGCGACCGGCCGCCCCGCCAGAAAACGACCGCTTCCAGCACCGCGATTGCCGCGATCGCCACCAGCGTCAGCGTCGCCTGCACCCGGCTGCCGGCGCGGACGCCGAGACAATTGATCACCGTCAGGATTGCGAGCGCGCCGACCGCGATGAGCGAGTCCGGCACCGGCCATTGCGTCAGCTCTAGAAAATAGCGCGCAAACGTCACCGCCACCGCTGCCATCCCGCCGGTTTGGATGACGAGCAACAGCACCCAGCCATAGATAAATGCTACTGCCGGGTGGAGCGCTTCGCGCAGATAGGCGTACTGCCCGCCCACCACCGGCAGTCGCGCCGCCAGTTCGGCGTAGATGAATCCGCCGGCCAGCGCGATCAGCCCGCCCGCGATCCAAGCCCCGAGAATGAGCGGCGCCGTCTCGACCCGTTGCGCCACGATATACGGATTGATGAAGATGCCTGCGCCGATGATGCCGCCCATCACCGCCATGGTGGTGCCGAAAAGGCCGAGCTGGCGCGCGAGCGAATTCGAGGATTGAAGATCCCCGGCTTCTGCTCCTTTCATCCTTCCGATTTCATCCTTCATCCTTCGCCGCTTCGTCCCACCATTTGGAGAGCCGCGCCGTCGGCACCGAAGGAATCGAGTGTTCCTTCGAGGAATAGTGCGAAGTCGAATTGAAAAGCGTGAGCCGCGCGTGCGCAGCGTTCCTGAAATCGACGATGTTCAAAGCTGCCGGGCTTTGATCGAGATTGTCGCGATAACGACGCGGATCAAAACCGAGGAGGGAGCTGAGCAGCAGCCGGATCGTCGCCTTGTGGGAAACGATGATCACGTTCTGGTCGCGATGTTCGCGGACGATTTCCAGCAGCACCGGCAGAGCGCGCGCGGTCACGGCCAGTCCGCTCTCCCCGCCCTGCGGGGCGAAAGTGTAGGGATCCTCCTCCCAGGCGGCGGCTTCCTCGGGAAATTTTGCCTCCACTTCACGCCGCGTCATTTGCTCCCAGCGGCCATGCGAAATCTCGCGCAGCCCGTCGCGCCTCACGACCTCGAGCTTATGCGGCTTTGCAATAATGCTGGCCGTTTCCACTGTCCGGCCTAACGGCGAGGCATAAACCGCCGCGACTTTTTCGTCCGATAATCTTTTCGCCAGACCCTGCACCTGGCCGCGCCCCGCATCGGAAAGTTCCACATCGCTCGCCCCGGCGAAGCGGTCCTCCGCGGTCAACACCGTGGCGCCATGGCGGATCAAGAAAATGCGCGTGCTCATGCCGGCTAGAATAACCGGGCGCTGCCGAAGTGGAATCAGAACCTTGCGCGCAGCTGCTATTGCGGCGCGGGTGCTGGTGCTGGCGTTTCCACTGCTGGCGCCGGGGCGGCGGAATCGCCGGCCTTGCGTCGCGCCACGATGAGGGTCGATTGCCGCCCACTCCAGCGGTAGCCGATCCCGAACTCGAGCGGGGCGGGATGAGTCTGTTGATAGATGGCCTGCAGTTGCGGCTGGAAGTGTTGCTTGAAGATGTCGATCGGGCCGATGTAGGCGCCGAAGAATCTTAGCGCCCACTGCGCCGGATCGAAAGCGGCCAGTGGGATGCCGGAGTCATCCTGGACGATGACGTTGCTGTGGTTGAGGAGGAAACGGCGGACGTTTTCAAAACCGTTTTCAAACATGAGATACGAAGCGCTCTTCAAGAGGCTGTAGCCAACGCCCTGCCCGGCACAGAACTTCATGAAGCCCGGTTGCGAGCGGATGCCGTCGTCAGAAAGATCCGTCGTAAAGTAATAGAGCGTCTGCGGCCCGGTGCCCGGCGCGCCGAAGGTGATGCGGACGCCCGGAGTGAGGCCTTTGCTTTTCTCATTCGCGGTCGTGATGTGCGGCCGACCGTCCTTGTCGAGGGTGATGAAGCTGATGTCGGTGATGGTTTTCCCGGTGCGCGCGAGGAAGACGTAGAAGATGGGGAGCGTGCCTTTGAGTTCTTCCCGCTGAAGGTCGG
>JBDTCM010000037.1:0-11301 GCA_039923575.1 Chthoniobacterales bacterium | reverse complement strand
CGGTCACCTCGACGCTCCGCGGCAGAGCCAGCAAGGCCGCGACAAAAGCTGCGACGTCATCAGGTTGCATGAGTCGGTCGGGAGAGTAGCTCCGGCCCTGATGCGCACGCACGGCGGCCTGCATGGGAGTGGCGGTTGCACCAAGGAACAAGCTGCATACCCGCACGCCGGCAGAGTTACATTCCTCCCGCAAACTGTCGGCCACAGCCTTCAGAGCGTGCTTGGTGGCGGCGTATTGGCTTACTCCCGCGCGTGCCCTCAGGCCAGCGCTGGAGTTGGTGAAAACGACTTGTCCTTGCGAAGCGATTAAGGCAGGCAGAAGCAACTGGGTAAGACTGAAGGGACCGAGGACATTGGTTTGAAACTGCCGATCAAAATCCTCGATCGAGCCCGTGGCGATTGCATCCAGCGCGATAATCGCGGCGCAGTGAACTAAAGCGTCCAGTTGCTCGTGGTCGGAAAGGATTTTTTTTACAACACTCTCCACTTCCTTCGCGATCGTGAGATCGGCCGGGTAACATCGCGCCTTTTGGCCTGGGATCCGCCCGGCGAGTTTTCGCAGGCGTGGTCGATCGCGACCGGTCAGGCAGACCATCGCACCCTGCTTCCCGAGCGCGCGTGCGACCGCTTCGCCAATGCCGCCACTGGCACCAGTGACAAGAATCGTCTGACCGGAAAAGATCCCCATGCGCTAAGAACTGCGACCTTTACTGGCCTGACGGACTCGGCGCACGGAGCGATAAATTGGGGCACCGACTGCGGCGGGAAGGTGCGCACAGAAGTTTTGCAGAAACCCTCCCAAAGAATCGCGGAGCGCAAGATGGCTTCCATTGCGACGTTCCAGGGCCGAATGCAACGGATGCCCCATGCTGCTTCCCCATGCCCCACCTGAGGCCGTGACCCGGCGTGGATAATACTTATTGCGCAGCAGCGCGCGCGCTTTCTTCATGTCGCCTCGCTGCAAGGAACGGCTGACCGCGTTCACGACCATCGGCGCCAAGAACTGACGTTTGTAAGGTTCGACTTCGGGTCTGACCTTGTAGGGAGTAAGACACTCCACCAATTGCTCGGTCGATAATCCCCCCGCCGTCTCGGCTCCGAGATGCACGCGATATTCCATCAGCCGGTCGGGCACGAAACAAAACGCGGCGCCTTCTCGAGCCAGGCGAATAAAAAACTCGATATCCGGCGTATTCATATCCTCGCGAAAACGAAGCCGGCGCAAGTCGGCCGTGTGCAGCAGGCTGGCGGACATCGGGATCGACAATTGCCAGGAGGCCACGTCGGCGTTCTCCATCGTCCCGGCCGGGAGCGTGTCCCGACCATAACGCTGCGCGTGCGCTTCCGTGCGCTCGTTGAGACGCTCACCGTTGGCGTCGATCAGGTACTGATTCGAGAAGGACACCCGCACCGGCGGCACCATCGCGGCGGCGAGTTTCGCGACGAACTCCGGCAGCAGGCGATCGTCATCGCCGATCGCGACCGCGAACTCGCCCCGGGCCGCATCCGCCAGGGCGTTGAAATTCGCCGACATTCCCAGGTTGCGTTCGTTCCGTTGGAATCTAACCCGCGGATCCCGCCGGATCGCCGCCTCGGCCACCTGCAAGGTCTCGGGCATTGTTCCGTTGTCGAAAACGAGGACTTCGAGATCGCGATAGGTCTGGGCCAACGCGGCATCGATCGCCTCGGCGAGGTATTGCGGCCGATCGAAAGTAGGAATGAGGATGCTGACTAAAGGGCTCATCGGGCGAGTGTAGAAACAGTCAGCATTTTAAAGACCCAACCAGCCACCTTTCGGGAGAAGTCCGCTACCGTATCAGCCAGGGCGACCGACTTTACCACAATTCGAGGACGCGGACGACACTGGCGCGGGCCGGCGATCCCGATATAACTTGCGAGCATGAATACTTCTGATCGATCCGCAATTGCGGCTTTCCAACGACTGCATGCGGCGGGCTGTTTCGTGCTGCCCAACCCGTGGGACGCGGGCACTGCCATCTATTTGCAGCACCTTGGGTTCAAGGCCCTCGCCACCACCTCGGCGGGATATGCCTTTAGTTCTGGAAAATCCGATGGAGCGGTGCCGCGGGGCGAAATGCTCGTGCACATTCGTAACGTTGTCGCCGCCACGCCCCTGCCCGTCAACGCTGATTTCCTCGCGGGCTTTGCCGACGCGCCCGAGGAAGTCGCGGCCAACGTCGCGCTCTGCGTCAACACGGGAGTGGCCGGACTCTCGATCGAAGATTCGACCGGGACGCATCCGCACTTGTATGAGGAAAAGCTCGCCGTCGCTCGCCTCAAAGCCGCCCGGCAGGCGATCGACGAATCAGGCACTGGCGTTGTCCTGACCGGGCGTTGCGAAGCGTTTCTCGTGGGGAGTCCGGAACCGCTTCGGACATCGCTCGCGCGCCTCGCCGCCTACGCCGAGGCAGGAGCAGATTGCCTCTACGCTCCGGGTGTGAGCGACCCGGCAGATATTGCTGAATTGGTCAAAGTGGTCGCGCCAAAACCGCTCAACGTTCTCGTCTCCGGTTTCAATTCGCAGCTTTCTCTCTCCGCCCTCGCCGCCCTGGGAGTCCGCCGCGTTTCCGTCGGGTCCGGACTCGCGCTCGCGGCCTGGGGCGCCTTCGCGCGCGCCGCCCGCGACATCGCCGCGAACGGACGTTTCGAAGCCCTCGCCGAGGGGACGGCATTCGCCGAACTCAATCAGCTCTTCGCTGCGCCTAACGAGGAGGCGGATCGGACAGACCGATAGGAGGGCAGGCCAATAAATCGCTCGCGCGCCGGCCAAACAATCAACCAGAGTCTCGACAATCCCCGCAACTCAGAGAACGATGTGGGCGGAATTCTCCAGAAATGTTTGCTCCCGCCGATTACGTTCTTCGCCCGCTGACCGCTCACGATGAAGCGATCCTCTGGGATATGCTCTACGAGGCGATCAGCCGGGTAGGCGAGGAGGCGCCGTCCCGGGAAATCGTGCATCGGCCGGAATACGGGCGCTTTGTCGAGGGCTGGGGTCGTCCCGGGGATCGTGGATTTGTGGCCTTCGAAAAAGCGGAGGAAGCGCTGCTCGGCGCCGTCTGGCTGCGAGCGGGCTTGGAAGGCGAGCCGGCGGATGCACCACCCGAACTGGCTTTCGTCGTCCGACCCGGGCACCGCCAACGCGGCATCGGCGCCTCCCTTCTCACCCAATTCATCCGGGCCAATCCGAGTCTGGACGCGATCGCCCTGCGCGTCGGAGCGAACAGTCCCGCGGTCCGGCTCATGGAGCGATTCGGATTTGAGATTGCGAGCCAGAGCGATCAAGCCGTCGTGGTGCGTCGTCACGTCTGAGCTGCTTCCGTCACCTTTTCCATGAATCCACTTTCGACACGTGCCCTCACGATTTTGCATGAATGGGTGCAATCGGAGAGCCTGCGCAAGCACTGCTACGCGGTGGCCGACTCGATGCGGCAATTCGCGCAGCGCAATGGAGCCGACGTCGATCTGTGGGAAGCGGTCGGGCTCCTGCACGATCTGGATTACGAGCGCCACCCCAACCTGGAGCGGAGCGCGACCGAGGGCCACCCCTTCGTCGCCGCGACCTGGTTGCGCGGGCAAGGCTGGAGCGAGGATGTCTGCCGGGCGGTTCTTTCCCATGCTGATTACTCCGGCGTCGCACGCCTTTCACCGATGGAGAAAACGCTTTACGCTGTCGATGAACTGAGTGGATTTGTCACCGCCGTCGCGCGCGTCCGGCCGAGCAAGAGCATCGCGGAAGTCGACGTCGCCGCGGTAAAGAAAAAGATGAAAGACAAAGCGTTCGCCCGCGCGGTCAATCGTGATGATATCGTGCGCGGCGCGGCCGAGCTGGAGATGCCGTTGGAAGACGTGATTGCGGAAGTCATCGCCGCGCTTAAGACAGATGCGGAAAGGCTTGGCCTCGCCGGCGCGGCGGCGTGAGGAAGGTAAAACGCGCGCGCGCCTGACGATGTCGGGTCGAGATTATTCCTGCGTCCGACGTTCCGCTAACCGGGGCCTAAGCCGCGACCCGGTCCAGCGTCTGGCGGAGCGCTTTGATGCTAAATGGCTTGTCGATCATGGCATCCACGGCCATCGCTTCGTAAGCCGCGCGCACCTCGCTCGACAAATGGGCGGACAAGACCATGATTTTGCCCGCAAAGTTTTGCTCGCGCAGCTTGCGAACAAATTGAATACCCGAGACCCCCGGCATGTTGTTGTCGGTGATGATCACGTCGAAGGAATTCGGATCGATCGTTAGGCGAGCCAGGGCCGCTTCCCCGTCCTGCGCGCTGGCCAGCTCGTAGAGAGGGCGCTCGAAGATGAATCGCATCGACTGAGCGATGGACGGCTCATCATCAACTGCCAGTATTTTAAGCGGATTTCCCATGACGTTGTAAGCACCTCATTATCAAGCAAACGGCATGCCGTCGCGATTCCACCGAGGTGCCATCAGGGCCGGCCTCAGGCGCGGAACCGTGCGGCTGACATCGGCACTTCTTCTCCGAGGATGTCAATCGCGCGGCGCAATTCGCCAACGTCAAAAGGCTTCGACAACATCAGGTCCACGTTCAGGGTTTTATAGGCCTCGACGTTTTCGTCGGTCAGATGCGCCGAGAGCACCGCAATCTTTCCTCCGAAATCGCGCGCACGAAGTTCCCGCACCAGACCCAACCCCATCATTTGCGGCATACAGTGGTCGGTGATCACGATGTCAAACGGCCGGGAACTCGCCTCGATCTTCGCGAGCGCATCTTCGCCGTTGCAGGCGGTCGTTACTTTGGATTTCGGCCCGCACAGAATCAGCGCCAGTAACTGGGCCACCGCGGTCTCGTCCTCCACCGCCAGAATGCGCAGATGGTTGCTCATATCAGGTTGAATGAGGTAGCAAGAGTCAGGCCGCCGCGGACGGGCTAGGTGGATCGCCCGGCGCCCGGTTCAGAACGCAATCGCGATGGCGATCGTTAGGGGGTGAGGAAGATCTTTCCCGTGAAAGGGTCGAGGACCTCGGTGGAACTCGGAAAGGCACGCACGTCGACGAACCCTTGGGTGGGCGCGTAAGGGCTGGTGACAAATCCGGGCTTGTCCGGCACCGCGACCCCGAAAGGCACGTCCCGCCGTCCCTTGGGATCCGGGGCCGCCTTCGCCGCCGGTCGGATATCGACCGGGGTCGGCTCGGGGGTCGCGGCTACGGTGGCCTTCGTTTCCTCGGGTTTCTCCTGCACCTTGCCGGCCGAAGCGTCCTCCTCGGTTGCACTTTTGCGCTTACTCTTCGGCTCAGGCGAACTTCGTCCCAGATGGGAGATGGACCGTCCGATTTTCTTGAAGAAATCCCCCACGGGATTGGCCATCGCGGCCGGTTCGCTCAAGAGGATTGCGAACAATGCCAGGAACGGGACGAATTTCTGAAGGAGACAGGCCATCGGGAAGCCATTGTGCACGCTATCAGAGTGGGCTCAACGAAAAAGCCCGGCCGGCCGCCGCCGACCCTACTTGGCGTGCAAGACTTCGCGCAGGGTGCGGCGGCGCAACTCCATCGCGATCAAAGCGACAATCGTCAGAACGTCACTCGTTAGGTGAGTCACCTTTACACTCGACCAGGTGGCCGGCGTCAGCGTCGGTTCGAGCAGATCGCGGACGGGCTTGGGATTGGTCGTGGCCCCGCCGTTGGCATCGAATTGTTTGATTGCCGCGAGCGCAGCAAAACGCTGGGCCGTGCAATCTTTCATCGCGCCAAGATTCTCATAAGCGAAAAGCGCGAAGAGCAGGCAGACGAGCAGCGTCGTCACGGCCGCATGCTGTTTGCGCAAGGAGGAAAAGGCCAGGATTGCGCCCACCACGAGAACATAGAGGTTCCAAAAATCCTGCATCGCGTTCGAGCGATCGAAGTAAAGCTGGATCAGTTCGTTGTAATTCATGCCGGTCTCCGATCATCTTCTTTCTCGACTCCCCAAAGCGAGGGCAAATTTCCCTCCGATCAGAACAAGACATCCTGCCGCCAGGGCAAAGCCGCCGAGGATATCGATGACGTGATGTTGGTGGGTTAGGAGCGGCGAAAGACCGATCAGGACGAACCACAGCATCACTCCGAGCCGCGCGGGACCGCGCAGGTGTCGGGCATAAGCGTCGATCAGGAGAAGGAGCAGAGCGGCGTGCAGCGAGGGAAAGAGATTGTAGGGCGCGTCGAGCCCGCGGAACCAATCAAAGAGCGCGCCCAGCCATCCCTCTGCCTGCGGCCGAGCAAAAGCAAAGCGGAGCGGAATTACGAGAAAGAAAATTCCAGCCACCACGATCGCACCTGCCACCCGCGCCACGAATACCTTCAGCTCGCGCTCGGCGGAGAAGAGAAAGGGCGCCGCGACAAAGAAAAGATCGATCGACATGTAGGGAAGGATCATGAAAGGGACGAACGGAATCGCGCGTTCCCAGGCGAAGAAAAAAACGCCGACATCGTGTCGCCGTGCTGTGATCCAGAGGCAGCCGCCGTAAACCATCAGGAAGAGGAGCGACAAGCCCATGGCAGCGCACAGGGCCTTCGCTCGTGAGACTGAGCCGTTCGTTTTCAGGAGCCAGTCCGCCGCGCGACCGCCACGCTGAACATTCCCCAGCGGTCGATTTCCATCGCGCATTTCTCGAAACCCGCCGTGCGCACCAATTCGTCCATCTCCGCCGTGCTGCGCCGCCGCATGATCCATCTTTTTCCTTCGCGATTGCGCAGGACCCGGGCGATGAACTCGAGCTGCGGATGCCAGGGCTGATTGGTGTAAATCAAGTAGCCGTCCGCTTCGATCGCGTCAGCCAAACCGCCTAACGACTCCAGCACCGCCGCATTCGAGGGAAACAATTCGTAGAGTCCAGAGACGATGCCGATCGTGGCGTGCGGCCTGAGCGCAGCCAGCGCAGCGCGGTCGAATGCGTCCCCTACCCCGACGCTTACGTTCTCGAGCCCAAACTCCGCCGCCAGGGCGCGCGCTGCCGCGACATTTTCCGGCTGGTTATCACGCAGCGTCGCGCTCATGGGAATGCTCGTCAGCGCGCGCATCGTCTCGAGAACATAACGACCCGCACCGGCCGCGATGTCGAGGATCCGAATCGGTTCCCCGGCGGCGTGCCGCAGCTCGATCACTTTCCGCAGCGCTTCTTCCAGATTTTCTTTGCGTTGCCGAATGCCGCGCCAGCCGATGCTGTTGAGATAATTGGCGTCGATGAACTTCCCGAGTCGCGATGAACCTTGCGGCTGATTCTCGTAGACGTAGTCGAGCGATCGTCCCGAATCGAAGCCGCTCTCCCAGCCAAGCTCGATGCCTTTGCTCAGCCGCCCGCCGATGCGTAGCGCCGCGCGGACGACGGCGAATTGCGGACCACCGCGCAACTTCAGCCTTTCATATTCCTCCCAGGCGTAACCGTACTGATCCGCCGCGCGGAGCGAGACGACCGGCGGCCGCTCCGCGAAACGCTCCAGAATAAAGGCCCGCATTCGCTCAATCACCTGCGCCCGGTCCTGCTCGTGAAAGATGGAATGAAACATCGCCGGGAAAACGTGCATCCGTTTCACCGGCGAGGAGAGCCGATCGAAGAACTGCCGTTGCGCCTTTAGACTTACGACCCAGTCTCGCCCCGCCGCCAGGACCAGTGTCGGCACCTGCATCGCGCCCGCGTCGGTCAGAAGGCGGCGCGCCGTGTCTTGCAGATCGAGCAAAAGATTGATCGCAATTTGTTTGAAGATGAGCGGATCAGAATCGTAACGAGCGGCCTCGACCGGATCGTGGGTCAACATCGTGGTCCGCACGTAACTCGTCACCTTGCCCGCGCCGAAAACCTTCTGCTGCAAGCGCAACGCCGGAATGGCGAGCGGAAGGTAGAGCGCTTGCCGATTTCACGGACGAATGTCCACGCGGATCAACACGCGCGATTCCAACGCTCGACGTTAGGCATCGTCCCCTGTCCCCTCGCCCTTGGTCGCTTTCTGTCCGCGCAGTTTCGCCTGGATGAAAAGATCGATGTCGCCGTCCATCACCGCCTGCACGTTGCTCGTTTCCGCGCCCGTGCGGTGATCCTTCACCATCTGGTAGGGCTGGAAAACATAGGAGCGAATCTGGCTTCCCCAAGCGACGTCGCCCTTCTCGCCATACTGTCGGTCGATCTCAGCGCGTTTTTTGTCCTGCTCGATTTCGTAGAGTTTCGCTTTCAACATTTTCATCGCCAACTCGCGGTTGCGGCCCTGGCTCCGTTCCGCCTGACAGGCGACCACGATGCCGCTCGGCTTGTGCACGATCCGCACCGCCGTTTCGACTTTGTTCACGTTCTGCCCGCCTTTGCCGCCGGCGCGGAAAGTGTCGACCTCGATGTCGACCGGATTCACTTCGATCGGCGCGGAGTCGGCGATTTCCGGAACGGTGTCGACGCTCGCGAAGGAAGTGTGGCGCCGCTTGTTGGCGTCGAAAGGTGAGATGCGCACGAGACGATGCACGCCGCGCTCGGTGTTGAGATAACCGTAGGCATATTCGCCGCTCACCAGCAGCGTGACCGATTTGATCCCGACTTCTTCGCCCTGCTGAATGTCGATCGTCTGCGCGCTGAAACCGCTCCGCTCGATCCAGCGTTGATACATCCGCAGCAGCATATCGGCCCAATCGCACGACTCCGTCCCGCCCGCGCCGGAGTGAATCGTGACGAACGCATTCGAGCGATCGTTCTCGCCGGAAAGAAACTGCCGCAGCTCGAACTCCTCGAGCTTCTTCACCAGAGTCGCGTGTTCCGCCGCGATCTCCTTCTCCGCCGCGACCCGTGCCGCCGGATCAGATTCTTCCGCGGCGAGCTGCTGCAACGCTTCGAAGTCGTCGACCGCGCGTTCCAATTCCCGCAGCGGATTGATCAACCCCCGCAGGCGCGAGACTTCTTCGACTTCACCCTGGGCGCGCTCGCGGTTTGACCAGAAATCCGCGGCCGCCATCCGCGTTTCGAGTTCAGTCAGGTGGCCTTGCAGCTTCGGCAGGTCAAAGAAACCTCCGCAGTTCGCCGACGCGCGCGCGCAATTCTTCTGCGTTGATGATTTCGACTTCCGTTGCCATCACGGAAGATAACCGGGCTGCGCTCCGTGCCAAATCTGGGCGCCGTTCGCCAGCGCGCAGACGAAAACGCGCGCCTCGCGTCCGAAGTTTTTTCGACAGGCCTGCGCCAGTTCTTCGGCGATCTGCGCCGCGGCGGCACTTTCGCAAAGCGTCACCGTCGCGCCGCCAAAGCCACCACCGGTCAGACGCGCGCCCAAGACGCCCGGGAGATCACGCGCCATTTCGACCAAGCGGTCGAGTTCGGCGGTGCTGTTCTCGAAATTCACGCGGGAACTCTCGTGCGATTCGTTCATGAGTGTACCGAAGCCGCCGCCGTCGTTTTGCGCCAGCAGCTCAAGAGCGCGCGCGACGCGCGCGTTCTCACCCACGATGTGGGCCGCGCGCCGGCGCAGCAGCGGCGGCAGATCGCGTCTCGCCAGTTCGTTAGGCGAAATGTCCCGCAGCGCCCCCAGGCCGAGCGCGGCGGCGGCGGAAGCGGTTTCCTCGCGGCGCTGGTTGTAGAGCCCAGCGGCCAGCGCACGCTTCTCGCCCGATTCCGCAATGACCAGCGCGAGCCCCGGAGGAAATGGAATCGGCCGCACTTCCTCGCTCCGCGCGTCAAAGAAAACGGCGTGGTTGGCGCGCCCAAAAATGGAGGTGACCTGATCGAGCAAGCCGGATTGCACGCCGACGAAGCGATGCTCGGCGCGCTGGCAAAGCCGGGCAATCTGGATGGGCGGCAGCACCGCCTCGAAAAGTTGCAGGAGAAAGAAAGCGGTCGCGACTTCGAGCGCGGCGGAACTGGAGAGACCACAGCCGAACGGGAGATCTGACTCGATTTCTGCGGAAAACCCGTCCACCTCGATCCCGGCCTCGCGCAATTCCCTAACGACGCCGAGCGGGTAGTTCACCCAGGCGGGCTCCTTTTGGGGCCGAATATCATCGCACCCGATCTCAAACTCGCCTAACGACGAAGAGCGAAGCGCGATGCGTTGGTCGCTCCGTCGCACCCCGCTCACTTTCACTCCGCGATCGATCGCCGCGGCCAGCACCAGACCCTCGTTGTAGTCGGTATGATTGCCGAGCAATTCCACTCGTCCCGGCGCGTAGGCTTGGGCCTGCATCAGGAGTGCGCCTGCATGAAGCGCGCGATCGCAGCGAGGATTCGGCGATCGACCTCTTCCTGCGTTTCATTCGCTGCCTTCAGTTCCCGCTTCCTTACGCCTAACGAGTGGTCACCGCCCTCCACGACATGCAACCGGTTGATCGTTTTCATCGCCGCGCGCACGTTTTCGAGCAGATCGAGCGGACAAAGCGTGTCGCGCGTTCCCTGCACGAAGAGAATCGGGTTCGTTAACGCGAGTAAAACCTGATCGCGCAGTTTGCTCCGGTCCCCCATCGCGCAGAGCGGATAGCCCAGACAAATCACGCCCGTCACTTTCTCCTCGAGCGCGACGTGACAACCGATGCGGCCGCCCATGCTTTTGCCGATCAAAAATGTTGGCGCTGCGGGGCCGAATTTCGCGCGCGCCTCGGCCAACGCGGCGCGATGCGCTGCGATCAGCTGCGGCGGACGATCGGGGCGCTTCCTCCCTGCGCGCATGTAATCGTAGTCGAACGCCTCGACCGCTCCGAGTTCTTGCAGGCGCACCTTCCACCGCTGCATCCAGGGATGCGACGAAGGCGCTCCGGCGCCAGGCGCAAGAAGGAAAAGTGGCGCTGACATTCTCTCACTTTACCTTAACGAACCCGGATCTCGAAAAGAACCGCATGACCGCAAGGAGCGGCGGTTTTGCAACCCCGAATGCTTTCGGGGTTACAAAGCGCCCCTCCTTGAATTGCCGCGATTCGCCTTATCTTAGCGCCATTCCCGCATGACCCTTCAACCTGTCCGCCCCATCGAGCTGACGGAAATCCGCGCCGCCCGCGAGCGGATTGCGTCTACCATTCTGCGCACCCCATTGGTCCGGCTGGACCTCGGCTCCGACTTTCCCGATATCCGTTTAAAGCTGGAAAATCTTCAGCCGATCAACGCCTACAAACTGCGCGGCGCGGCCAACGCCGTCGCGATGTTGTCGGCGGCCGAGCGGCAACGCGGCGTCTGGACGATCAGCGCCGGCAACGCGGGACAAGGCGTGGCCTACGCGGCCCGACAGGCCGGCGTGCCCTGCACCGTGGTCGCGATCGAGACCGCGCCGGCGGCGAAGCTCGAGCGGATGCGCGCGCTCGGCGCGAAATTGATTTCTGTTCC
>JBDTCM010000036.1:0-22090 GCA_039923575.1 Chthoniobacterales bacterium | reverse complement strand
CGAGCTACAACAACCTCGAATACGATCTCGCGACCGGCGCGCGCGGGAAGCGGGCGGGTTACCTGGAAGAAGGTCTCGCCCTCCTTTGCGGTAGCGAGGCCGCGACGGTGGTGAACAATTGCGCGGCCGCGCTCGTTCTGATCGTGCACCACTTCACTCGGAAAAAACCGGAAGTGATTATTTCCCGCGGCGAGCTGGTCCAGATCGGCGGCGGCTTTCGAATTGGTGAGATCCTGGAAGCGAGCGGCGAGCGGTTGCGCGAAGTCGGCGCGACCAACAAAACCGTTCTAAGCGATTACGCGAAGGCCATCGGGCCCGAGACCGGCCTGATCCTGAAAGTGCATCAGAGCAATTTCTTCATGAGCGGTTTCACGGGCGCGCCGCCTAACGAGGAGATCGCGAAGCTGGCCCGCTCGAAACGCATCCCGTTCGTCGAAGATCTCGGCAGCGGCGCGGTCATCGCGACAGAGAAGTTCGGTCTTGCGGAGCACGAACCTACGCCTGGCGAGGTCCTGAAAAAAGGCGTCGACCTGGTCTGTTTCAGTGGCGACAAACTACTCGGCGGGCCGCAGGCGGGAATCATCGCCGGCAAAGCGCGCTTCGTTGCCGCGTTGAAGCGCGAGCCGCTCTTCCGCGCCTTGCGCTGCGACAAGCTCGTCTTCGCCGCCTTGGAGGCGACAGTTGACGCGCATTTGTGCGGAGACGGGGCGGAAATCCCGGTCCTCGCTCTCCTCCAGACGACCGTCGCAACACTGCGGGTGCGCGCTCGCTCGATCGTTAGGCAGAACCACTTATTGCCGCTGAAACTCGCCGTCGTCGAAAGCCAGGCGGAAATTGGCGGGGGCGCCTTGCCGCGTTCGCTCATTCCTTCGATCTCTCTGGAAATCAGCAGTCCGTTTTTTTCGCCTAACGAACTGGCTTCTCGGCTGCGTCAGGCCAGGCCGAGCGTGATCGGCCGCATTGCTCGAAACCATTACCATCTCGATCTTCGCACGGTCTTCCCGGAGCAAGATGAGGCGATCGTAATGGCGCTGGCGCGTGCGGTTTCCGATGCCGGCAACCAAACCGGTCATGCGGAAGCATGACCCTCAGGGACGAGCTTCCGCTCGTCCAGGGTTCTGATGTGCGTATGAGTCCGCCAAAGAATTTCATTCTCGCCACCGCCGGTCACGTCGATCACGGCAAGACCGCTTTGGTCAAGGCGCTGACCGGGATCGATACCGATCGACTGCCCGAGGAGAAGGCGCGCGGGATCACAATTGACCTCGGCTTCGCGCATCTCGCGCTTTCGGGCGTTTCCCTGGGCGTGATCGACGTGCCCGGTCATGAGGATTTTATCCGCAACATGATCGCCGGTCTCGGAGCGATCGATCTCGCGCTCCTCGTCGTCGCGGCCGACGACGGCTGGATGCCGCAGACGGAAGAGCATTGGCAGATTCTAAATTATCTCGGCGTGCGCCGGGTCGTGGTCGCGATCACGAAATGTGATCTCGGCGATGCTGCACAGACAGAGGCGGAAGTGCGGAGGCACATCGGAGACAAGACAATGCCGATCGTGCTCACCTCCGTCCGTTCGGGACTCGGTCTCGAGGAGCTGAAGCAAACTTTTACGGAAGTGTGCGCCAGTCTCCCGAGTCCGCCCGATATCGGAAAGCCGCGTCTGTTCGTCGATCGGGTCTTTACTGTGCGCGGTACCGGCACGGTCGTGACCGGCACTTTGACGGGCGGAAAACTCGCGCGCGGTGAAGCAGTTTCGCTCCAGTCGCAGAATCTACGCGCCCGGATTCGTGCCATCCAAAGTCACAACGAACCGCTTGAAGCCGCTCTCCCGGGAACGCGCACCGCGCTCAATCTCCCCGATCTCCGACCCGAGGAAATTCCGCGCGGCAGCGTTCTGACCAACGTTGGAAACAGTGAATCGAGTCGCACCATCGACGCCCTGGTCGAGCGCGCGGCTGCCGCCGGGCGGCCGTTGAAAACCGCTTCCGTCATCCAACTGCATTACGGCAGCGCTCGTTTCACGGCTCGGATTACCTTCCTCGATCGTCGCGAGTTGCTGCCGGGCGAAAGGGCGATTGCGCGATTGCGCTGCACGAAACCGGCGTTCGTCTTTGGCGGCGATCGTTTCATCATCCGCGACTCTTCCGGACGAGCTACGATCGCGGGCGGCGTCGTGCTCAACCCTGACGCGGAGGGAACGAAGTTTCGCTCCACGACAGAACGCCTCTTCCTGCAGTCGCGGGCCGCTGCACCTAACGATGTTCTCACTCTCCTGCGCTCGCAGCTGCAACGAGATCGAGTCATCCGGCGGGCCGTGCTCCTTCTGAAATCAAACTTCGGCGAGGAAGAAATCGCAACCGGCGTCGAGCAACTGGCGAGCGCGCAGGAAGCGTTTGTTCACGGCACGATCGTCGCCGACGCAACCTGGTGGCAGGCGCTGCGGCAGCGTGCGATCGCCGCGATCGACGCGGAACACGTCGCCCATTCCGAGCGCCTTGGCATCGATGTGATCCGGCTGCGAGCGAACCTGGCGATCGATGATTCCGAAGTGGGCGACGCGCTCGTCGCCGATCTCTGCGTCGCGGGTTTTTCCTGCGCGCACGGCGTGATCAGGCGCGCTGATCATCGACCGTCGCTCCCGGCCGCACTCGCGCAGGCGGGAGCAAAGATTCGCGCGGCGCTTTCCGCGCACCCATTCGATCCGCCGTCGCGCAAGGAACTGATTGGGGACGCGGCCGCGCAACAGGCGCTGCGATTCCTGAGCGAGACCGGTGAAGTCATCCTGTTGAACGACGATGTCGTTCTCTCCGCCAAAGCATTGACGAAAATGGAAACGCTCATCGCGCAATCTCTCCGTGCGCGCGGCGCGGCGACGACCAGCGAGCTGCGCCAGATTCTCGGGACGACGCGCCGGATTCTTATTCCGTTGCTCGAACGCTGCGACCGTCTTGGCCTAACGATTCGTGAGGGCGACCGGCGCACGCTGCGCGCACCAAAGTTGTAGCCGGGATCGTTGATCCCGGCCGGTTGCCAACCCGTGCCGGTTGCCGGGATCACCGATCCCGGCTACAAGGCAGAGCGCTCGCCTTCCTCGCCGCTGACGTATTCGGCGTGGGCAATGGCGGCCACGATGGACGATCCGCCGATGATGTTCCCGATCAGGATCGGCACCATGTAGGCGAAATATTCGGCGAACGTTTTGACCCCGGTGCCGACGAGATAAAACGCGTCCACCGAGCCGGCCACGATGTGAGAAAGCTCTCCGATCCCGACCACGTAGGTGATGATGATGATGACTCCGACGCGAGCGGTTTCGGCGAAGGGCAGGAGCCAGACCATGAGCGCGATCAGCCAGCCGGCGAAGATGCCGCGAATCATGAGTGTGACGAAATCGTGATTCATGCTGAGCAGCCCGATTTCTTTCATCGCCTCGCGCGCAGCCGGTTCGAGGGCATTGGTATTGCCCAACGCCCAGGCGACGACGAAGCCGCCGAACAAATTAGCCGCCAGCACGATACTCCAGAGCCTGACGACGTTGCCGAAACTGCGCAGATCGCGCTTGCGCAGGAGCGGCAGAATAACCGTCAGCGTATTTTCGGTGAAGAGTTGTTGCCGGCCCAGAATGACGACGAGAAACCCGATGCTGTAACCGAACTTGGTGAGCAGCGGCCGCCACGGCGCGTCGGGCAGATGGCTCTGCAGCAGCCCTTCACCCATGAGCGAGAATCCCATCGACAAACCCGCCGCCAATCCCGACCAGGCGAGGGCCGAGTTGGTGCGCTCGAGCTCGTCCTCGCCCTCCTTTTGGACGGCCTTGTAAACGATGTGGCCGCCCGGCGATCGGCGTTCCTCGGCCTGCTTGTCTTCCTGGCCGGCCTTCGCTTTCTTTTGTTTGTCGTCGCCCGCCATCTTCATTAATCGCGCCACCGGTTATTTTTGCGCGGCAAAGACTGCCTCAGGATCGCGACCGCTCACGCGGCCGGCTTCCATCCAGCCGAAGCGGCTGAGCAACGCGCCGAGCAAAAACGAGAGCGCCGACGCGGGCACGACCCCAACGAAGCGGAGGATCAGAGCGAGTGGCCCGGTCAGAAATTCCGAAATACGAATGAGGGTGCCGGAGGTGCCTTCATGCAGGGCGCGGTCGGCGGCGCCGTGTTTGTGCGTTTCGAGGACAATCCAGAGAACTGTCTCGATCGCAGCCGCGACCATGCTCAAGGCGTAGAGCGGCGCGGGACGATAGCCGAGCAACTCAAGTAATCCCGCGGCCGATCCGAGCCCGGCAATGCCAAAGTGAATCGGGAGAAAAATGCGATGGAGAAACCAGGCCGGGATCGCAGTCACGCCGATCAAAACACCAGTGTAAGTGGCGAGGAACATTCCCCAGAAAGCAGTCCCAATCACAAACAGGACCGCGAGAATTGCGACGACCGTGCCGAGCGGGCCGGAAAGCAGATGGCGCTGCCAGAGTTCGACCACAAGCGCGCCCGCCCCGGCGTTGATTCCGAAAAGACTAACGATCCAGGAACCGACCGACATGGGCGACTTGTATTTGAAGACGCGCAGCATGTTGAAGAAGAGGAGCGGCCGGCCGAGGTCCGAGATGAGCAACACGGGGGAGAGAACCGCGGCGACGAACGCGATCCACATCGCCGCGCGTGTCATCTCCGGCTGACCGAACGCGAGCGCGGCCGCGCCGATCACGGCGGCCATTCCGCCACAGCCGCCGATGAAAAAATAGACCGAGATTTCCCAGGTCCAGACCGGTGGCCTAACGACTGCTTCGCCGAAGTACCCCGGTTTTTGCGGAATCGGTCCGCCCGCGATATCGACCCCGCGAGCGGTGGCGATTCCTTCCTTCCGCGCGCGTTCGCGCAAATCATCGAGACGGTGTTCGAAGTCGTTCATTCCCGGGTAGGGTGGGCGTCTCGCCCGCCGGTTTCGGCATCTTGCCGAAACGATCTTTTGAGAGTTTGGGTGCGCGCAAAAAGTTCGCGATGGCAAGATGCCATCGCCGGCGGGCGAGACGCCCACCCTACCCGGGAGATCCTCGTGGCGGCGGTGAACGGCCTCATCATCCGAGATATGCGAAGGCCGCGAGGGCGGCGGCCAAGGCTGTAATTGCTGTCGCCAGCGCCGCCGTCCAACTCGACTTGAGATAGATGGTCGGCACCTGCGGTTTTGGTGGGAGGCCGTAGGCTTCCGGTTCGCCGAAGATAAGGAAGAAAGCGTGCAATCCGCGGACTGAAGTTTCCTGCGGATCGTAAAGTTGCGCGTCTTCGTGGCCGCTCTCACGCAGGACACGCACACGCTCGTTCGCCCGCGCCCGCAAGTCGTCGAGCCGGCCGAAGACGATCGATTCGGTCGGACAAACTTTGGCGCACGCCGGAGTGAGCCCGCTTTTTTGCCGGTCGTAACAGAAGGTGCACTTGAAGGCGCCGCCGGCGTCCGGCAACGGCGCCGGTCGCTTATCGATGACGCCGAAGGGGCAGGCCACGACACAATAACCACAACCGTTACAAACGTCGTTCTGCACCAGGACGGAGCCGACTTCGGTGCGCACGATCGAGCCAGTCGGGCAGGCTTCGAGGCAGCCGGCTTCTTCGCAATGCTTGCAAACGTCGGAGAGAAAGATCCAGCGGAACGGATCTTCGCCGGTCTTGCCTAACGACATCGGGCCGGCGATCTGGTTTCCCTTCGCCTGGTTCTGCTCGACGAAGAGGACGTGACGCCAGGTCGAGGCGCCGAGGTGACCCGTGTTGTCGTAGGAATTTCCTGACCAGGTGAAACCGTCGTCGGGCACTTCGTTCCATTCCTTGCAGGCGACTTCGCACGCCTTGCAGCCGATGCAGACGCTCGGGTCGGTGAAGAAGCCGACTTCGACGCGGTCCGCGACAAAGTTGTGCGGGCGCTGGTTCGGACTCTGAAGGCCTTCGCCGATCATGGGATTGGAGTGATGGAGTGATGGAGTAGTGGAGTGATGGGCGGATGTGCGAGCAACGCTTTCTGCATTACTCCAACACTCCCACACTCCATTACTCCACGGCTCCTCATGTCGACTGCCCGTGTTCGCCTTCGCCGGGTGGCGGCTGTTCGGGATGCAAATTCACGGGGCCGCTTTGCGGCGCGTAACGTTCGAGCCACGGCAAGAAAGCCGCGCCGCGCGGGCGGCGGCCGGGGACGATGTTGCAGACAAGCGCCTTGGTTTCCATGATGGTCACATTCGGCTCGCCGGAAATGGCCATGAGATCGTTCGCGATATCGCCGCGGATCGGCCCGGCGGATCCCCAGTGAAACGGGATCGCGACCTGGTGCACGGTTTTCCCGTCGAGCTGCAACGGCCGCATCCGGCGACTAACGAGTGCGCGCGCCTCGACCGCGCCGCGCAAGGTCACGATGCAGACGTAATCCGCGTTCCTGACTCCGAGGCTGCGCGCGGCTTCCGGCGACATCTCGACGAACATTTCCGGCTGCAGCTCCGCGAGATGCGGGAGGAAACGGCTCATCGCGCCGGCGGTGTGATGTTCGGTCAGGCGATAGGTCGTGAGGACAAAGGGGAAGCGCGGGTCGCCCGGCGGCGCGAAACGGTTGCCGTCGCGCGTGAACCATTTTTCCGCCGGGTTGGTGTCGCGCCGGTAGAGCGCATTGGAAACGGGCGATTCGAGCGGTTCGTAGTGCGTCGGCAGCGGGCCGTCCTGCAATCCGTTCGGACTGTAAAGCCAGCCAAGACCGTCTTCGTGCAGGATGAAAGGCGCGTCGCCCGCCTGCGCGTCGAGTCCTTGCAAGTTTGCCGCCGGGCGATAGTCCGGGCTTTTGTCGGGCGCGAAATCCGGCACGTCTTCGCCGATCCATTTCTTTTGCTCGGCGCTCCACCAGACGAGTTTTTTCTTTTCGCTCCATGGTTCCCCGTTCGGCGCGGCGCTGGCGCGGTTGTAGATGACGCGCCGATCGCCCGGCCAGGCGAACCCCCAGCCGTGTCCGAGATAGTCGTTAGGCTGGCGGGCCAGCGCCTTGTTCACTCCGTCGCTCCCCAGAACGCCACAGTAAATCCAACACCCGCAGGCGGTCGTGCCATCGGCTCTTAGTTCCTGGTATTTGTCGAGCTGCGGGCCGTGGTGGCGCTGGTCCAATGTGGGAGGGGCCTTTGTGCTCCGATCCGTTGTGGCTGCCGTCGCGGTTTCGGGGCGCAAAGGCCCCTCCCACATTGGCCTTGTCTTCCAACCGTTGATTTCCGCCAGGACGGCCTCCATTTTCGGTTCTCCGTTTTCGTCCTCCGGATACCACCAGTCGAGCGCGCGCAGCGGCTCATCGTCAGGATCATTCGAGGCCTGCGCTTTCGCGATCAAACGCAAGGCGAGTTGATGCATGAACCAGCCTTCGCTCCGGCAATCGCCCGGTGGCTCGACCGCTTTCTCCCGCCATTGCAGAAGACGTTGCGTGTTCGTGAACGCCCCTTCCTTTTCCGCGTGCCCGGCGGCGGGAAAGAAGAAAACCTCCGTCTCGATCTCGGCCGTCTTCAATTCTCCCCGTTCGATCTCGGGCGAGTTGTACCAGAACGACGCCGACTCGATCTCGACCAGGTCGCGCACGACGAGCCATTTCAATTTCGCGAGAGCTTTGCGCTCGAGGCGCGCGTTCTGCGCGCCGACGGCCGGGTTTTGTCCCATCAAAAACATCCCTTCCATCTCGCCGTCGAGCATCTTGTAGAGAAACGAGAAGTAGGAATGATCGCCGGTCAGCTTCGGGATCCATTCGTAACCGAAGTCGTTGCTCCGGTTCGCGTGGCCCCCGTAATACGCCTTCAACAGGCTGATGGCGTAGGACGGGAACTGATGCCAGAGGCCGGCCTGGCTGGTATGCCGATCGAGGTATTGCTGCAGGGTATCGTCACCCGCGCGCGGCATCGGGAGGTAACCGGGGAGGATGTCGTAGAGGGTCGGAATATCGGTCGAGCCCTGGATGGAAGCATGACCGCGGAGGGCGAGAATCCCGCCGCCGGGTCGGCCGATGTTGCCTAACAATAACTGCAAAATGGCGGCGGTCCGGATCATCTGCGCGCCTTTGGAGTGATGCGTCCAGCCGAGCGCGTAACAGATCGCGGCCGTTTTGTCCGGTCCCGAAGCGTTCGTTAGGGCGTCTGCCACTTTTTGGAAAACGGTCGGCGGAATACCGCAGACCTCTTCCACCATCTCCGGGGTGTAGCGCGCAAAATGGCGCTTCAACGTCTGGAAAACGCAGCGCGGGTCCTGCAACGAAAAATCCTTCTCCGGGTGGCTCAGTCCCTCGCCTTGATAGAGCCAGCTCTCGTTGTCGTAGGCGCGTTTCTTTTCGTTCCAGCCGGAGAAATAGCCGCTCGCGCCCTCGTCCGTGTCGCGAAATTCCGACCGCAGGATGCAGGGGGCATTGGTGTAATGCAGAACGTATTCGCGGAAGAAGAGTTCGTTTTCGAGCACATGTCTGACGAGTCCGCCGAGGAAAGCGATATCCGTCCCGGCCCGAATCGGCACCCAGATGTCGGCCAGCGCGCTCGTCCGCGAGAAACGCGGATCGACATGAATGATGGTCGCGCCGCGTTCCTTCGCTTTCATCACCCAGCGGAAACCGACCGGATGCGCCTCGGCCATGGACGAGCCTTCGATCAGGATGCAGTCGGAGCGCGCGAGATCCTGTTGCGCGGTCGTAGCTCCGCCCCGGCCGAAGGAGGTGCCCAGACCGGGCACCGTGCTGCTATGTCATATCCGGGCCTGGTTCGACACGCACACCATGCCCAGGCCTCCGGTAAACAATTTTTTGATCAGGTAATTCTCTTCGTTATCGAGGGTGGCACCGCCGAGATGGCACATGCCCTGGGTGTGATTGATGACTGCGCCCTCTTTTTCTCCGCCACCGGACGGATTCGCCGTAGCGAACCTAACGAATGTGCGCCGGCGCGTTTCCCAGACGCGGTCGGCCACCATTTCCATGGCGCGCTCGAGCGTGAGCGAGCTCCAGGTCTTCGCTCCCGGCGCGCGATATTTCACTGCCGTCTCGCGCCGATCGTGGGTCAGGAGTTGGAATGAAGCTGCGCCTTTCGGACAAAGATTCCCCTGGCTGATCGGACTCTCCGGGTCGCCCTCGATCGAGACGAGTTTGCCGTCGCGATGATAAATCAGCTGGCCGCAACCGACGCCGCAATAGGGACAGATCGAGCGGGCGACCTTGGCGCCATCGGTCCGCGCATGCATGGCCCGCGTCTTTTCCGACATCGACTCGAGGCCGGTGCCGTCCTTGCGCTCGCGGATTTGACGGAGAAGCGGCCACTCTGCCAGACGAGAGGGGAGGACAAACATCACCTATCATCGCACCGGAAGACCAGCTTGGCTGGCAGCAAAGATGCAGAGAGGCGACCAGGTACCTTGACATCACTGCATCAAAGCATCACCGTATCACAATGCGGACGACCGTTACCCTGGATGATGAAGCTTATGAGGCGGCTCTTACCCTGGCCAAGACCTCGGGCGAACGACTGGGAGCGGTCATCTCCAAATTGATCCGCCGCGCTTTACAAGCCTCGGAGACCCCGGCGCGGCTGACCGGCCGGCGCTTTCCGGCCTTCGAGCTTCCGCCGAATGCCTCCATGATCTCACTCCGGGCGGTGCGCCAGGCGTGGGAGGAGGAATGAAGACCTTCCTCTTCGACGCGAACGTTCTCCTCGCGCTCGCCTGGCCCAATCATCCATTTCATCAAAGAGCGGTGGCCAGGGCGGGCCGACGACGCAACTTTCGCTGGGCCACCTGTTCTCTCACTCAGGCGGCCTTCGTTCGGCTTTCGAGCAATCCTGCAGTTGTGCCAGGCGCGAAAACGCCAGGCGAGGCCGGCGCCTTTTTGGAAGAAATGGTGCGGGACCGAGACCATGTCTTTCTCGAGACCAGGAGCAGCCAGACCGGCAAATTGTCGGAACTCCTCGCTCGCTGTCATGGGCCTAATCAGGTCAACGATACCTTTCTCCTCTGGATCGGAATTACGCGCGGTGCCATCCTGCTCACCTTTGACGCACCTCTGCGGCACCTCGCACCCGCGCCGGAAATGGTCGAAGTGATTTCCTGACTCCTGTTCGCTGCCCCAGGGCGGGAAGTTTGCCGCTCCTGTCCGTCGGTCGTCAGGCGAGCGGTGCTCCGACCGCGGCGTGATATTCCTGCAAACTTTTCACCGTCATCCCGCCTTTTTGGAGCGAGCGAATTCCTTTCGCGCTCGCAAACGCCGCCCGCACCGTGGTCATGATCGGGATGCGTTGGGTGAGGGCGGCGGTGCGGATCTTCACTTCGTCCTGGCGCGGGGTCTTGCCGCTGGGGGTGTTGATGATGAATTGGATCTCCCCGTTTTTGACCAGGTCGAGCACGTTCGGCCGGCCCTCGGCGACCTTGAACACTTTCGTGATCTCGAGACCGGCAGCGGCGAGATAATCGGCCGTGCCGGAAGTGGCGATGATCCCGAAACCAAGCTGCGCGTATTCGCGCGCGACCGCGACAACGTTGGGTTTGTCGGCATCCTTCACGCTGATAAACACCTTCCCCGTGGTCGGCAACGGCCATTGACTGGCGAGCTGCGATTTCGCGAAAGCGAGGCCGAGATCGGCATCGATCCCCATCACTTCGCCGGTCGATTTCATTTCCGGGCCTAACGAAATGTTGACGCCCTCGAAACGAAGAAAGGGGAAGACCGCTTCCTTGACCGAGTAATGGGTCGGGACGATTTCGCTCGTGAAACCGAGCTCGTGCAAAGTCATCCCGGTCATCACCTTGGCAGCGAGCTTGGCCAGGGGAACGCCGATCGCTTTGCTCACGAACGGCACGGTGCGCGAGGCGCGCGGATTCACTTCGAGGACGTAAAGCTTCTCGCCCTTGATCGCGAACTGCACGTTCATCAGGCCGCGCACCTGGAGTTCTTTCGCCATCGCCTTGGTCGCGTTCGTGATCTCGTCGAGCATGGCGCGGGAGAGCGAAAACGTCGGGATGACGCAGGCGCTGTCGCCGCTATGGATGCCGGCTTCCTCGATGTGCTCCATGATCGCGCCGATGACCGCGGTCTCGCCGTCGGCAATACAATCGACATCCACTTCGACAGCGTCCTCGAGAAAGCGATCGACCAGGACCGGGCGACTCGAGCTGACCTCGATCGCGCTCCCCATGTAACGGCGCAGATCGTCCGCGTGATAAACCAGCTCCATCGCGCGCCCGCCGAGAACGAACGACGGCCTAACGAGCACCGGGTAACCGATTCGCTCGGCGATCGCGACCGCTTCCTCTTCGCTCGTGGCGGAGCCGCTCGGTGTCTGGCGCAGCCCGAGCCGGTCGAGCATCTCGGCGAAGAGTTTGCGGTCTTCCGCCAGTTCGATGCTTTCCGGCGCCGTGCCGATGATCGGAACGCCGGCCGCCTTTAGTCCGGCAGCGAGATTGAGCGGCGTCTGTCCGCCGAACTGCACGATCACGCCTTCCGGGTTCTCCTGTTCGTAAATGTTGAGGACGTCTTCGTGCGTGAGCGGCTCGAAGTAGAGCTTGTCGCTCGTGTCGTAATCGGTCGAAACCGTTTCCGGGTTCGAGTTCACCATGATGGTCTCGATCCCGAGTTCGCGCAGGGCGAAGGCGGCGTGCACACAGCAGTAGTCGAACTCGATCCCCTGCCCGATGCGATTCGGGCCGCCGCCGAGGATCATGATTTTGCGTTTCGCATTCGGGCGGATCTCGTTTTCGGAGCCGTAGGTGGAATAATAATACGGGGTGTAGGCCTCGAATTCGGCCGCGCAGGTATCGACCAGGCGATAGGTCGGGATGACGCCAGCGGCGACGCGCTGGGCGCGGATGTCTTCCTCGCTTTCGCCTAACGAGTGCCCGAGCTGCCGATCAGAGAAGCCAAGTTTCTTGAGACGGCGTAACTCAGGCATCCTGCCTGAAATGTCGAGCAGGCTTCTAGCCTGCTCACTCTGCCCATCGTCGAATTGCAACGTATCCGTTTCTTCCAGAAAAAATTCCCCCGCGCGCAACTTCGCCCTCTCCGGATTAGACGCGATGTAATCCCTGCAAGCCACCAACTCATCCCAATCGCGCACAATGTGATCGTAGCTCTCCGTCATCCAGACCTCGCCGATCTGCTCGAACGACCGATTGAGCGCATTGGCGGTGAACGATTTCCAGGAATGCAAAATGTCGGCGAGTGAATGGCCGCCGAGCGGTTGAAGGAGGACGTGAACGTGATTCGGCATCACGACAAACCGGTCCAGCACGTAGCGTTCGCAGTGGAAGTGCCGGAGGGCATCCGCCACGATCGCGGCGGATTCCGCGCGCCGAAGGAGCGAGGAACCGTGGCCGCGATCCAGCCAGTCTTCGCGTTGTTCGACGAAGCGTTTCTGGTGTTCCTGCTCCGTCTTCCAATCCCAGGGATGCGGGTGGTGCTTGAGCCAGTCTTGCCGCTCTTCACGCCATTCTTGGAGGAGAGTTTGCGGGACGGAATCGGCGAGGCGGAAGGTGACGAAGTAGGTGGCGCCCGGTTGTTCGAAATGCGGGAGGTTGCGGTGGCGTTGCTTAACCTCGCCGCGCGGATCGAAGCCGCGGAACGAGAATGACCGGGCTGGAAGCCCGCTCGACTCGACAGGCTGGAAGCCTGTGTTACGGTGATCGGCCGCGCGCGGCGCGTCCGTGGATCCCTCTCCAGCGGCGCGCTCCTCTCGTAACTCAGGCATCTTGCCTGATATGTCGCGCAGGCTTCCAGCCTGCAGTGTCTCGTGGGCGGCCACGATCTGCGCGATGTTCTGCAGAAACCACGGATCGATTTTAGTCAGGTTGAAGATCTCTTCGACCGACATGCCATCCTGGAAAGCCTGCGCGAGGTAAAAAATTCGCTCGGCGTTTGGGACACTCAGTTTGCGGCGGAGCGTTTCTTCATCGACGCGCGCTTCCTGGCCGTCGCCGCACAACCCAAAGCGCTTGATCTCCAGACTACGCAGCGCTTTTTGCAGCGCTTCCTTGAAGGTGCGCCCGATCGCCATCGCTTCGCCCACGCTTTTCATTCGGGTCGTGAGGGTCGCGTCCGCTTCGGGGAACTTTTCGAAGGTGAAACGCGGGACTTTGACTACGCAATAATCGATCGTGGGCTCAAAACAGGCCGGGGTTTCCCGGGTGATGTCGTTGCGGATTTCGTCGAGGGTGTAACCGACCGCGAGCTTGGCCGCGATTTTCGCGATCGGGAACCCGGTCGCCTTCGAGGCGAGCGCGCTCGAGCGCGAGACGCGCGGATTCATCTCGATCACGATCATCCGTCCATTGTCCGGGTGGATAGCGAACTGAATGTTCGACCCGCCGGTCTCGACCCCGATCTCGCGAATGACCGCGAAGGACGCGTCCCGCATCGCCTGGTATTCGCGATCGGTCAGGGTTTGGGCGGGCGCGACCGTGATCGAGTCGCCGGTGTGCACGCCCATCGGATCGAGGTTCTCGATCGAGCAGACGATGACGCAGTTGTCGGCCCGGTCGCGCATCACCTCCATCTCGAATTCTTTCCAGCCTAACAATGACTCCTCGATCAGGACTTCGCTCACCGGCGAAAGATCGAGGCCGTGCTCGACGATCGTTTCCAGTTCCTCGCGGTTGTAGGCGATGCCGCCGCCGGAGCCGCCGAGGGTAAAGGCGGGCCGGATGATGAGCGGAAAACTTCCGATCTCGGCCGCGACCCGCTCGGCGTCGGTGACTGAGCGGGCGATGCCGGAACGCGCCACGTCGAGCCCGATCCGGACCATCGCTTCCTTGAAAAGCTGGCGGTCCTCGCCTTTCGCAATCGCGAGGGCATTGGCGCCGATCAGTTGCACGTTATGCCTAACGAGTGCGCCGTTGCGATTCAACTCCATGGCGGCGTTGAGCGCGGTCTGGCCGCCCATCGTCGGGAGGATCGCGTCCGGCTTCTCGCGTTCCAGAATCGCCTCGATCACGGCCGGGGTAATCGGTTCGATGTAGGTGCGATCGGCGAACTCCGGGTCGGTCATGATCGTGGCCGGGTTCGAGTTCACGAGCACGACTTCGTAGCCTTCCTCGCGCAGCGCTTTGCAGGCCTGCACGCCGGAATAATCGAACTCGCACCCCTGCCCGATGATGATCGGGCCGGAGCCGATCAGGAGGATTTTCTTGAGCTGATCATTCCTCGGCATGCGCAGCGGGAGACTAGACGAAATCAGAGCGACGTCACGGGCGAATCGGGCGAAAATTCGGAAACTAAAGTCTCGATTTTCCTCCGCTTTCTGGCTCGGGCCACCGCTCATAAAGGAGCGCCAGCCGCCGGGCCGCCTCTTTGGTTCGCGGATCCTGCGGGCCGAGAGACCGACAAAGCGTCTCGTAGCTTCTGGTGAGCAACGGGTCAGCCTCGGCGAAGCGTCCCTCCGTAGTCAGACACTCGCCCAGCGCGTCGTTTGCGATGGCCACCCAGAAATGATCTTTAGGCAGTGACTCGGTGCGCATTTTCACCGCGCTGCGCAGGATCGCTTCGCCCTGGGATGACTGCCCCGTCTTGTTCAAGATCAAACCCTTCGTGAGCAAAGCGGTCGGATAGTTATCATACTTGGGGCCGAAGCTTTCGAGATAGATCCTCAAGGCTTCGGCGTCTTTGGTTTGCGCTTCGGCGAATCGTCCCTGCTGATAGTAAGAGATCGCCTGGTTACGGAGGTTATCGCCTAACCAAAGATGAGTTGGACTTAGGAGTTTGCGGAAGATGGCTTCGCCTTCTTTTAGAGCCTTGTCGCCCGCGGCGAAGTCTCCTTGGTCGACCAGGAATCCGCCCAGAATGGTAAGGGAGAAACCATAGGCCGGCATTCCGGTCTCGCCTTCGGCGCGTTCCATGGCGACGGCCTGCCGGGCGGTCTGCAAGGCTTCCGCAAATTTCCCCTCGTCGGCGAGCGTCGAGGCCAGGGTGCTCTGAGTCATGCCAAGGAGGTAACGGGATTGCGGCCGGAACTCGGGACCCAGGGTCAGCACTTCGCGAAAGAATGACTCTGCTTCCCGAGAGTCACCCTGGGTGCGGCGGATGTAGGCAAGGTCACAGAGCGCCTCTGACAAGGTGTCGGTGGTAATCTCTCCCCGACGATGCTCGGAACGCAGCGCGGGCAACACTCGTCGATAAAGCTTTTCCGCAGCAGCTATGTCCCCATTGGCGAAAAGAAGCATGGCCTGGGTGGCCGAGGCCAGAACCGTTCTGGGATCGTCGGGGCCGTAGCTGTTGCCTTGTAGCTGCACGAAATTCCTGATGTGCTGGGCCCCGAGCTGGCGATTGCCCTGGCTGTAGTAGCTCATGCCGATGATCCGTTCCAACTCCGCGCGCACCCCGGGTTCATCTGCAAAAGCTCCGTCGTCGAGGCGTTTAGTCGCCTCGTCGAGGACATCGCTCGTCGTCGGCACGCTGCCATTGCGGCGCGAGGGATTGAGATAGGGATTGGCATAGTTGAGGATCTCCTCGAGGAAGGCGTTGATGTGCTCGGCCTTCGCCTTCTCCCGCCGGGCGGCGCGCTCTTCCCACGAGGTGGCAATGATTCCGCCCAGCAAAGTCAGCAAGACAAGTGCCGCCGCGGTCACAGCAACGCGATGGCGGCGCAGGAATTTCGCGCTGCGATAACTCCAGGTGTCCCCGCGCGCGATCACCGGGAGGCCGGCAAGATAGCGCCGGATATCCTCGGAGAATTGTCCGACCGAGAGATAGCGGCGCTCCGGCTCCTTCCGCAGCGCCATCAGGAGAATATTGTCGAGATCGCCGACTAGCTCGCGCCGATGCAGGCTGGGAGGCGACGGTTCCTCCTGGCTGACGGCCTGCGCAATCTCGTGCGGCGTCCGTGTTATCCGGCGGTAGGGTCGTTCGCCGGTGAGCAACTCGTAGAGGAGAACTCCGAGGCTGTAGACGTCGCTCGCGGTCGTCATGGTTTCGCCGCGCACCTGCTCGGGGCTGGCATAATCCGGGGTCATCATGCCGGCGAGGGTCATCGTCGGCGCGGAGGTTTGGGTCGGCTCGACGTCGAGCAGCTTGGCGATTCCAAAATCAAGCAGCTTGGGCTCGCCATCCTGCGTGACCCGGATGTTGGCAGGTTTAAGGTCGCGATGGATGACGAGGTGGCGATGGGCGTAGCTGACCGCCGCGCAAACCTTCCGGAACAACTCCAATCGCTCGTTAGTCGTGAGGCGACGATTTCGGCAGTACTGATCGAGGCGCTCGCCGTCGACGTATTCCATGATGAAGTAGGGAATGCCCTCGACGGTGGCTGCGACCCCGTAGAGACGAGCGATGTGAGGATCATTCAAGCTGGCGAGGATGCGCGCCTCCTGGCGCAATTGCCGGGCAATGCCCGCCCTGCCAAAGCCGTGCCTAACGAACTTAAGTGCCACCTGGCGGCCCAGCTCGGCGTCATCGGCGAGATAGACTTTACCCATGCCGCCGGCGCCGAGGAGCGAGACGATCCGGTAGACGCCTAACGACGTGCCGGCGGGCAGGGCGTCGTCTTCCTCGGCCAGAGTCTCGGCGTGCAGTTCGAGCGCGGGCTGTTCCAAAAAATCTCCCACGGCGGCATGCGCGCGCAGCATGTCCGCGACCTGGTTTGCCAGTGCACCGTCCTGGCTGCAGGCCTCGCGCAGAAAAGCAGCGCGCGCCTTGTCGGGCCTTTCGAGGGTGGCGTGGAAAATCTCCTCAACCCTTTCCCAGTGAATGCTCATGCTGGCGATTCCTCGCCGCCGCGGAGGGCGCGGTGCAGCCAGGCTTTGGCAAAGGTCCAATCGCGCCGGACCGTAGCGGAATTCAGACCCATGGCCTCGGCCGTTTCCTCCACCGTCAGGCCGCCAAAAAAGCGCAGCTCGACCACTCGGCTCTTGCGCGCGTCAATCGCCGCCAGCTCGGTGAGGGCGTCGTCGAGCGCGACGAGATTGGCCGCCCGTTCTTCCGGCGAGAGAAGCGTTTCATCCAGCTCGATCTTCTGCAAATCGCCGCCACGTTTTTCGGCCCGGTGGGCACGCGCATGGTCAACCAGAATCCGCCGCATCAACTGGCTGGCGACGGCAAAAAACTGCGCGCGGTTCTTCCATTGGGCCTGTTTTTGTCCGGCAAAACGCAGATACGCTTCGTGCACCAGCGCGGTCGGCTGGAGAGTGTGATCGCCCCGTTCGCGTTGAAGATACTGGCGCGCCAGGCGCCGGAGTTCCGCGTAAACGGCTGGCATCAAATGCGCTGCGGCATCCGCGTCACCGGCGCTCCAGTTAGCCAGCAACTGTGTAATCTCTGGGGGCGTTTCGCCGTCTTGCATGATCAGGCGAATCGAGGTCGGAAAGAAATATTCTCGTCCGCCATGCGCGGTTTGGGCGCGTTTTTACGCGTCTGTTTCATGAAGGCTGACTCTTTGCCACACGATTCACAGAACCAACATGCACTATTCAATGTCCGCCCGCTACGGCGCACCGCTTTTGAAACCAATGATCACGACAATGAAACCACTGAAATTTGCAACTCTTACCCTCGGCACTCTGTTCGCCGCGGCCGGCATGGCATTGGCGACAAATCCGCAGCCGGCCATCCTGACCACGATCGCCTCCAGCAACACCGCCGTCATTTTCCCGGACCCGGTCGGTTCACCTTCGACCCAAAAGTTCCCACCGCTGCCTGCGGGAGCGTTTCCGCAGGGCGTCTCCTTTTACGGGAGCGATAACGCCATCATCGTCGATGCCTTTAATTCGCGCGCCTTCGTCGTGCAGATCTCGACCGCGGCGTTGCTCGACACCATCGATACCACCGCCGTGGGCTACGACGGCACCGGCACGGTCGCGGTCGCGCCGAGCCTCACCGAAGCGCTCGCGATGGGCTCCGCGGCGGGCGATAACAAAAAACTTTACGTCATCCACGCTCCGTTCGCGGCCGGGTCGGTCATCACTTCGGTCACTTTGCCTGGCGCCATCGAGGGCTTGGAAACCGAGGCGATCGTCTTCAACCCGGCGGGGCGTGCCTTCGTCGAAACAACCGCGGGAATTTCCGTGCTCGATCCGCCCTATACGCAGATCGCCTTCAACATGCCGGCGGTGAGCGGTTCTACCAATGGCGGCGCGCTCGCCATTACGCAGGACGGCAACACCCTGCTCGCCACCGCGTTTGACAGTAATGTCCGGATTTATCAGGCGCCCTACAGTGCCAGCTCGGTCCCCGTCCTCCGCTTTGTTCCCGGGAACGCGGGGCTGGACGGGATCGCGATCACGCCGGACGGGACGAAAGCAATTGTGGTTCCCTCAAATCCCAATGAAACCATTCGCGCCTCTTCGATCAGTGGACCCTTCTCCGCCACTTCTGACGTGGAGGTGCTGCCGCTTCCGGCCGGGACCAACGGGTTCGAGGATGTAGGCATCAGCGCCGACGGCCAGCTGGCCATTCTTGCCGGCAACGGCGCTGAAATGACGACGGAAGAGCCCATCTTCGTGCGGGCGCCTTTCACCGCTGCAGGCGCGCAGGCCTTTGCCGTACCGGTGGAAAACGTCAACCCGAATCGGGGCAACGGCGCGGCGCGCTTCATGCCGCCCGGACTCGCTCCCGGCCTGACCATCCATGCGACCGCTGCTGCGACCGCGGCCTTGGGCACCAATTTCACGTTTACCCTCAACTACGCGAATACCGGCACGACGGCGGAGAGCGCGGTCGTCATCCGCACTCCCGTGCCCACCGGGACGATCTTTGTCTCGGCCAGTAACGGCGGGACGATGTCCAACGGTTTCGTGACCTACAACCTCGGCGCACTCGCCGGCGGAGGCGCGGCCCGCACAGTGACTTTCACGGTCAATCTCGCTTCCTCCGCGCGACCTGTGGTCAATGAGAACAATTACACGATCGCGGCCACCGGCGTTCCGCCGATCTACGGACCGCCTTTGAGCGTTTCCATCACCGGAATTAGCGGACTTCCCTCGGAGCTGCTCAACATTTCCACCCGCCTCAACGTCCTGACGAACGATAACGTTCTGATCGGAGGTTTCATCATCACTGGGACCGGTTCAAAACAGGTCGTCATTCGCGGCCTCGGGCCGTCGTTGACGAAAGCAGGTGTCACCGGAGTGCTGGCGGACCCCGTGCTCCAGCTGCATAACCAAACCGGTGCGACCATTGCGATGAACGATAATTGGAAGCAGAACAATCTGACCGATCAAAACACCATCGTAACTAATGGCCTCAATATGTATGCCGGCTCGGTCATCAACGACCTCGAATCCGTCATCGTCGCAAACCTCGCGCCCGGTGCTTACACCGCGATTGTGAGCGGAAACACTGGCGACACCGGGGTCGGTTTGGTGGAAGCCTACGACCTCGATGGCACGGGCACTTCGCATCTGGTCAATCTCAGCACCCGCGGCTTCGTCGGGACCGGAGACGACGTTTTGATCGGTGGCGTCATCGTGGGCACGAGGAGCGGCGGCAGTCCGACGGTGGTGGTACGGGCCATTGGACCATCCTTAGCCGGCGTCGGCGTGACCGGCGTCTTGCAGGACCCGAGCCTGGAGTTGCACGACAGTAACGGGGCGATCATCGCGACGAACGACAATTGGCGCGACGGCCAGCAAGATCAGCTCATAGTCGATCAGCTCGCGCCGACTGATGATCGCGAATCAGCCATCGAGATCACGCTCGCTCCGGGGGCCTACACCGCGATCGTGAGCGGCGTGGGTGGAACGACCGGTGTCGCCCTCGTCGAATTTTATAATTTGCAGCCTAACAACCTCTAGCGCGGAGTTGCATCTCGTTAGGCAAGGGCGCGTTGCCGGTCGAGATAAACCTTACAGATGCCCTTGATCCGCGTCAGCACGTAGTAGGTCGTCTGGCTCCGCACCCGGACGAGCTCGGCGCCGATGGCTCCTGGCAGACGATTCGCCCAAAGAATTTAGAACTTTCCCGCAACGAGTTTATTCCGATAGATGTTTGCGGTGGCGAATCTTCCCCAATCTTCATAGAGCACGACGAGGCGCTGAAGCGCGAGCCGGGTTCGCGGGTTGTTCGCTCCCTGCGAGGATTTCAGGCTTTCGTAGCTTTGGAGCAAGAGCGGTTCGGCTTCGTCATACCGGTCTTGCGCCGTCAGGCATTCGCCCAACGCATCGTTCGCCAGAGCGACCCAAAAATGTTCTTTCGGCAGTGAGTCGGTGCGAAGTTTCACCGCTTCCCGCAGGATAGTTTCGCCTTCCTGCGATTTGCCGGTCTTGTTCAAGATCAATCCTTGGGTAATCAAAGCGGTTGGATAGTTGTCGTAATGAGTGCCAAAATTCTGTCGGTATAAGTCCAGAGTCTTCGTCACTTTCTCAAGGCTTTCGGCGAATCGACCTTGCTCGTAGAACAAGATCGCTTCATTCCGCAAGTTGTCGGCCAACCACAGACTCCTCGGAGAAACAAGCTTGTGGAAGATGGCTTTCGCTTCGCGCAGCGCGGCGCCGGCCTCGGCAAAATGTTGGATATCCGTTAGGAGTCCACCGAGAACCGTTAATGAAAATCCGAAGCCCGCTGTCCCGGCCTGTCCCGTTTGGCGAGCCTCGGCAACTGCTTCCTCGGCGGTTCGCAAGGCTTCTCCGAATTTTCCCTGGTCGGCGAGGGTCGAGGCCAGCGTGCTTCGAGTAACTCCGACAAGATAACGCTCCTCTCCTGGAATCTGTGGGAGGAGCGAGAGACTCTCGCGGAAGAGCAGTTCGGCTTCGTGAGAATCACCCTGGGTGCGGCGTAGATAAGCAAAGTTGTTTAGTTCTTTCGCCAAGACTTCGGCTTTAATATTTCCCCTTTGTTGCTCGGCCCGCATCCGTGGGAGGATTTGGCGATACAGCTTCTCCGATTCCACCATCTTTCCGTCAGAAAAAAGGATCGCCGCGCGAATGGCGGTCGCGGCCAGCGTTTTGGGGTGATCCTTGCCGTAAAGCTTGCTGACCAGTGCGAGGTATTTCTGGATGTGCTCGTCGGCCAAATCTCTCTTGCCTTGGCCAGCATAGCTCGTGGCAATTATTCTCTCCAAGTCGGCTCTCACTTCAGGATGGTCAGAGAAGGCGCCGCTTTCCAGTCGCTTGGCGGCTTCATCCATCGCTTCGGTCACGGTTGTTGGGCGGCTGTTCTCCCGCGCCAAAGCCAACTGCGGATTCGAGTAGTTGAGCATCTGTTCGAGAAAGGCGTTGATGCTTTCGGCCCGGGCTTTCTCTTGCCGGGTGGCGCGCGCTTCCCACTCCGTCGCGACGACCCCTCCCAGCAAAGCTAGCAACACGAGCGCGCCCGCGCCCACCGCGATCCGATTTCGCCTAATGAATTTCGCGCTGCGATAACTCCAGGTGTCTTTCCGCGCGATGACCGGCAAGCCGGCGAGATGCCGTCGAATGTCTTCGGAAAATTGCGCTGCCGATTCGTAACGGCGCCGCGGCTCTTTGCGCAGCGCCTTTAAGATGATATTGTCGAGATCACCGCGGAGGGATTTCGGATTGCGGAATGCGGAATGCGGACTGTCAGAAGAATCCGCTTCGGCTTTTGCAATCGCTGTGCTCGGACGTTCCGGAACTTGATCGGTAATCGCTCGTGCGATCTCTTCCGCTCGATTTGTTTTTGTCCGGTAGGGACTTTGTCCGGTGAGCAATTTATAAAGGACGACGCCGAGGCTATAGACGTCGCTGGTCGTCGCCATGGCTTCACCGCGCACCTGTTCGGGGCTGGCGTATTCCGGCGTCATCGCGCCGGCGGAGGTCATCGTTTGCTCTCCGCCTAACGACGTCGTGGGTTCGAGTAATTTGGCGATTCCAAAATCGAGCAACTTCGGTTCCCCCTCGGCGGTCACGCGAATGTTTGCCGGCTTGATGTCGCGATGAATGACCAAATGCTGGTGCGCATAAGTCACCGCCGCGCAGACCTTGCGAAAAAGTTGCAGCCGCTCGTCGGGCGCCAACTGGCGCTCATCGCAATGTTCATCCAGTCGCTGGCCTTCGACGTGCTCCATCGCGAAAAATGGAATCCCATCCGCGGTCACACCTCCGCCGTAAAGCTGCGCGATGTTGGGATGGTTCAGACTGGCGAGCAGACGCTCTTCGCGTTCAAAGTGACGAACAATTTCCTCTGA
>JBDTCM010000035.1:0-2870 GCA_039923575.1 Chthoniobacterales bacterium | reverse complement strand
TCGGAGTCGTCTGGGGAGCACGGGCTGCCAGCCCGTCGCAGGCGGTCAGGTTGACCGCCTGCTTTCGCGAGACGCGAACCCCTCGCGTTTTGTCCCGCCCCAGTCGTGGTTCGCTGACGCGAAAGTTGCCAGCCAATCTGGAGGGCAACCGACGGGCTGGCAGCCCGTGCTCCCCAGACGTTTGCCCGCGCGATGTTTAACGTTAGGTTTGCCGCTCGCATGGCTTCTCCTGTTCGCATTCTCACCGCAGTTCCAATTTGTGACGGTCACGATAGCGCGATCAACACGATCAACCTCGAGTTCATCCGTCACGGCATCGAAGTCGTCTATCTCGGCTACCATCGTTCAGTCGAAGACATCGTGCGCACCGCCATCCAGGAAGATGTCGGCGCGATTGGCATCTCCAGTTATAACGGCGGCCACGTCGAGTTTTTCTCGGAAGTAGCGCGTGCCCTCCGCAAAAAGGGCGCGGACGATATCAAACTTTTCGGCGGCGGCGGCGGGACGATCACGAAAGCGGATGCGGCGCTCATGCGGCGCAATGGCGTGCACAAAATCTTCTTTGCCGGAACGGCCCTGACCGAGATGGCGGATTTCGTGCGCGCGCAATACGGCAAGACCCATCGCAAGCGCCGCCAACCGACGCGGGACATGAAGCTGGCACGCGCCTTGACTGAGATCGAAGATCGCTACGCCAAAAACAAGCGGGCCAGGAAATTCGCGAAGACGAAATCGTCAGGCAAGACCCGCGTCATCGGATTCACCGGACCAGGCGGCGCGGGCAAAACGACGTTGATTGATGAACTGGTCTTGCGTCTTCTCCGGCGCGAACCCAAAGCGCGCATCGCCATTCTCTCGCATGACCCGAGCGTGGTCGGCGAAGGCGCGCTCCTCGGCGATCGCGCCACCATGATCAATTCGCAAAATGATCGCGTTTTTATGCGCAGCATGGCGACGCGCGGGCAGGCGGGGGGATTGTCGCCCGCGACGGGCGAATGCCTCGCCCTCCTCGCCCGCTCCGATTTCGATTACGTGATTTTGGAAACCGTTGGTACTGGCCAGGAAGCGATGCCGTTCCGGGACGCTCTCGTGCAGAAGACGGTCCTGGTTATGAATCCGGATTACGGCAGCCGATTGCAGCTCCAGAAAATCGTCATGCTCGACCTGGCTGATCTGGTGGTCGTGAACAAGAGCGATCAGGACCGCGCACGCACCGCGATGTCGGAAATCGAACAGCGGCTTGAACAAAACAAGCGGCGGCAGAAGTTAATTTCGACGGTGGCCAAGCGGCATCGCGATCCCGGGGTGGACGCGCTGTGTGCTTGGGTGATGGACGAGACTGAGCCGTCGAAGAAGGGGAAGAAGAAATGAGCAAACTCGGACAAGTCGTGGAGTCGGTGGAGAAATATAACCAGTTCGTGCTCGCGGAAGTGAAGCGGGCGCGTTCCGACGAAAAGTTTGGTCAGGAAATGGTCGATCGCTGGAACAAGGTGAAATCGCAAATCGCGATCGGAACCGCGCCGACCGGGTTGAAACTACCGCGGCTTGCGCTGCCTGAGATCGACGAAGCCGGCGAGATCACCCGTTACTTGTTAGGCGAAGGTTTGCCCGGGGAGTTCCCTTTCACCAACGGCGCCTATCGCGAAATGTATCTCGAGCCGTTGCGCGAAGCGCAACCGAGCGGGAAAAACGGGCACGCCAAAAATGGCAAGAACGGCCACACCGCCGCCAAGGCCAAAGTAACAGAAGAACCGACCCGCCTTTTCTCTGGCTTCGGTTTGGCCGAGGACACGAACAAGCGTTTCCATTACCTCACCGGCTACCAGCGCAGCGCGCGCCTGAGTACCGCTTTTGACGGACCGACGCTTTACGGCATCGACAGCGACGCGGACGGCGTCTTCGGAAAAATCGGCGAGGGCGGTCTCGCCATCGATACCTACGAAGACATGGTGCGGCTCTACGACGGCTTCGACATGGGCTCGCCCGGCTTTTCCGCTTCGATGACGATCAGCGGTCCGGCGCCGATCATCATGGCGATGTACATCGCGGCCGCGAAAAAACGCTTCGGCCCGAAAGTGGTGCCGCACCTGCGCGGCACGATCCAGGCCGATATTTTCAAGGAAGTGCAGGCGCAAAACGAAACCATTTTCCCGACCGAAGCGTCGCTCCGTTTTCTCTGCGACATGATCGAATACACAACCGCGGAGATGCCGCGCTGGTATCCGGTTTCGATCAGCGGTTATCACATCGGCGAGGCGGGCGCGACGCCGGTGCAGCAGGCGGCTTACACCGTTTCGAACGGCTTCGCTTATGCGGAAATGCTCGCGGCACGCGGCATTCCGGTCGATCAATTTGCGCCGCGACTTTCCTTCTTTTTGGATTGCGGACTTGATGTCGAATACATCGCGCTCGCGCGTGCCTCGCGCCGCATCTGGGCGATCGGGATGCGGGACGTTTTCGGCGCGGGACCGAAAGGACAGATGTTCAAGCTCCACACCCAGACGAGCGGCCGCTCGCTGGTGGCAGCCGAGTTCAAAAACAACCTAACGAGAACCGCGGCGGAGCTAATGCTCGCCTACATGAACGGCACCAACTCCTGCCACTCGAACAGCGCCGACGAGCCGTTCACCACCCCGAGCGAAGAGTGGATCCGACTGGCCGCGCATGGGCAGGCGATCCTGCTCGATGAGTCCGGCATCTTCAAACACACCATGAACATGCTGACCGGGTCGCCCGGGATGAAGGCGGTCGAGCGCGCGGTGGAAGCGGCGATGCTGGAAGAGTTCCGTCAGATCGAGGAACTAGGCGGCGTCTTGTCCGCGATCGAACATCGCTATCAGCGCTCCCAGATCCAGACCGCGGCCCATCGC
>JBDTCM010000034.1:0-6895 GCA_039923575.1 Chthoniobacterales bacterium | reverse complement strand
GTAGTCGGCACTGCCGCGGCCGCGCCCGCGACCGGTTGATTCCCGGGCGATGTCGCCGGCGTCGCGGCGGCAGTTGCCGGAGCAGCGGATGCCGCAGGAGAACTCGCCGGGCTGGCGGCTGCGGCCGCGCTCGCCGCCGCAACGGGCGCTCCCGCGGCTGGAGACGCGCCAGCTGCAGGCGCAGGTGACGGGCTGGCAGCTCCTTTCTCTTCCAATGCCGGCCGGTGGCCGACGTTGGCGAGATCAGGACCAGTGCGCATTTTGCCGAGCATCACGAGCGGTTGAAAAATATAATCGCGCGGCGCGCTCCGCCGCAGGCCCCATTTGCGTTCGAGATCGGAGCCGCCGTAATCGGGACGCACTTGTTGGGTGTGGCAATAGACACAGCCGTTCGCGACGTAGACCTGCGCTCCGCGCACCGCCATGCCCGATGGTGGCATCGGATAAATGTCGGTGCCGTCCTCATCAGTTTGCGGATTGAGGCTGCCAATCTGGAGATTCGGCACCACCGTCATGCCGAGCCAGGAAAAAGCGAAGATCCCGAAGATGCCGAGGAAGAGCGGCTGCAAACCTTTCATCAGTGCGCGCCTCCCGGTTCACGTTCGAGTGGGTTGAGGAAAGTTGGGACGCTCGCGGTGCGGCCGAAGCCGAGCAACATCAGGCCGAAGTGAAAGGCAAAAACGAGGTGGGACACGGTTAACAAAAGCCAGGACAACGTGAGCCCGCGCAGATACGGCAGGATGGACTGGGTCGTCTCGGAAAAAGGAAGCGTCGGATCATTCAAGCTCAGGCCCTGGACGAAACCGCCCACGAGCAGGAGGAGTACCATCAGTCCAATCCCGTAGGCCGCGCTCCAAAAGTGCAGTTTGATGAGGGACGCGTAACGCCATTCGCGGCCCACCAGGCGCGGCACGATGTAATACATGGAACCAAAGATGACCATGGTGAAAAAGGCGTAGAGCCCCATGTAGGTGTAGCCCATGCTCGCCTCGGTGAAGTGAACAATTCGCGCCATCGAGCGCAGCGAGATGATGACTCCAACAATGCTGAAAGCCGTGTAAGCGATCGCGCCGAAAACCGTGAAGCGCAGGGTCGGGCTGTAGTGCATGAGCGAGAAATGATCGCGCATCGTCATGTGATGATTGAGCCCGACCGTGGCCACCGGAATGATCGAGAGGATCATGGCCGCGATGCTGGCCGTGATCATCCAGGCGGGGAACGGTCCGTCAATCAAGCGCTGCATCCCCGTCCAGCTGGAGAAAAAGGCAAAGGTCCAGAATCCGATCGAGGCCAGATAATAACTGTGCACCGGACGTCCGATGACTTTCGGGATGAGGTAATAGGCCGTGCCGAGCCCGATCGACCCGAACCAAAGGAAGAGAAGATTATTGGCAAACCACCAGTTGACCGCGGCCTGCATGACGCCCTGCACCGGCAGGATAAAGAGCATCACCTGCGCAGCCGCATAGAGCCATGGGAACCAAAGGAACGCGCCTAACAAATACCATTGGGTGATGTAAATATGCCCGCGCCGACGATAGCGGAACATGATCAACGCCCACGTCATCATAAGCAGATAGGCGACGAAGAGTGTGATCGCGGAATAGCCCGGAAATTCGAGCCATTCATAGCCGGTGCTCTGACCGATCAGGATCCCGAGGATTCCCATCAACACCCCGAGATTCCAAAAGGCCGCGCCGCTCATGAGCAGGAGCGGATGCCGGAGCGTGGTCCGACAAAGCCGCGCCATCAGCCAGATCGCGGTTCCCATCCCGGCCATCGAGCCCCAGCCGTAAATGAGCGCGTTGAGGTGCGCCGGACGAATCCGTCCCCAGGTGAGAAAACTCGGGCCCGCCAGGAAATCGGGCGCGTGCATCTGGATCGATGTGATCACCCCCAGGACGGTGGCAAGCAGCAGCCAGGCGATTGCGGAAGCGTAAAAGACGAGCACGGGCAGACGCGTCGAAGCATCGATCAGCGCGCGCTCGACGCGCTCGACGTCGCTCGTCGTCACTTCAATGTCGGCCAACGGCTCCTCGGTTAATCCAGCGGGCGTGTTCATGAACGTTCAGGTGCGGTGATCGATTGGGACGCCGTTAAATTTTTTCTCGGATCGCGGCGGAACCAGCGCCGGCGCGGCAGCACCAAGTCGGTGGCCCGGCCGATCGGCTCGGCGTGATCAAAAATCACGGCCGCGTTTTCGTTGTAGCGCTTCACGTTGGCAAAAAATTGGGCAAAGCTCATCGTCTTACGGTTTGCCTCCGCCGGATGGTGAGGGCGTTGCCGCCGGTTGCAAAACAGGTGTGCCGCCCGCTGCAGCCGGCGGGACTTCGGTTTCGGCCTTCGGTGCTGCGACCGGAGCGGAAGCGGCGGCGGGCGGACTGGCCGCTGGCGGCGTCGCGGCAGCCGTTGCCGGAGCAGCGGCCGGCGCCGGGGTAGCGATCGGTCCGGCAGGCGCGGGCTTTTTCGCCTGAAGGTCAGTCAGTGCAAGCGCCATCGCGCGCTCGATCGGGATGTGGGCAACGCCCTTGGCTTTGTCGACCCAGCCATAGCTCTGCGCGGTTTTGTTCCATCCGTCCTCTGCAGTCTTGAGTTTTTCGGCGCGCGCTTTGGCCCGATCTTGCTCGTAAGTCGAACCGCGCGGCATCGCGCCAAAGGCGATCACAACGATCACGCCAAAAAAGACAAAGAGCATGACGGCCCACAACCAGGCGGAAAGCAGGAAGCGCGGCTGCTCGGGATGGGCGAGTGTATCGTCGTCGTTAGGCACGGCTAGTTGGTGAGGCGAAGGGATTCGATCAGGCGCGGATCACGCACTGGGAAAAGTGAGGCTTTGCCAAGGATCCGCAGGTAGAAAAAGGCGAGCGTCCCGCCGATTCCGATGAGCGGGAGAAAATCAAGAATGCTGAGGTGAACGCCGGTGCCGTGGAGCGCGGGCAGGACGATGACATAGACGTCGAGCAACTGCATCAGAACAATCCAGGCCGAAATGGAGCAGAGCCAGGTGAGGTTGGTCTTCGTCGCACGCGGGAGGAGGAGCGCGAAGGGGACAAAAAAGCGAAAGACAACCAGGAACCAGGAGAGCACGTTCCAGGATTCCGTGTTTCGAACAATGAAATATTGGGTCTCTTCGGGGATGTTGGCGTACCAATAGAGCATGTATTGGCCGAAGCCGATGTAGGCCCAGAAAACGGTGAAGGCGAGAAGCCATTTCCCCATGATGTGATAATGCTCGACCGTCACCACCTCCTTCAAATAACCGGCCCGCTGCAGCGCCGCGATGACGAGAACCAGCAGCGCCATCGAGGAGCCTGCCATCCCGGCGAAAATGTAGGGGCCCCACATGGTCGAGAACCAGTGCCAGTTCAGGCTCATCACCCAGTCGAAGGAGGCAAAGGTCAGGCAAAGCGCGAAGAGCGGTAATCCGGTGAAGGCTACCTTGCGCAGCCAGATGGTGTACTGCGGATTGCCGTCGCGATCCTGGCGGACTGAAAACCGGCGCAGCAGGTAAGCCAGAATCGTGAGGACGACGAAATAGAAGATCGCGCGGGAGAGAAAGAACTCCCAGTTCAAGTAAGCGCGCTTGGCGTCGAGGAGGGGATCGACCCCGCGCGGCACATCCATCCAGCGGAAAAGATATTTTCGCCAAAACCAAATCGGCAGGAAGAAAACGCCCAACAACGGGAGAAGGAGCGCAATGTTTTCGAGTTGTCGCCTAACGACAACCGACCACTCGGCGTCGACCACATAATGCACAATCGTCCAGAAGAGACAGCCAATGCAGAGGGTGAAGAAAAAGAAGAAAGCAAAAAGCCAGGAATAGCTGAATTGCGCCGGCGAGACATAACCACCGACAAAGCTGAGGACGAGACCGACGATGCCGACCAGGCCGCAGACCAGCGATAACCCGGCAAAGCGGCTGTTCTCAAAATACTCGCCTTCCGGCGCGGGCAGGACGTGGGATCGATCGCTCATTTCTTCTCCGGCTCCGCTTTTTTGTCCAAGTCCGCCAGATGTGCCGCGGGGACATCCGTCGCGCTGGCGTGCTGACTGCGCTGCAAGGCGCGCAGGTAGCAGATGATCGCCCAGCGATCCTGCACGATGACGCGCGGCCCGTAGGCGTTCATGGTATTTTTGCCGTGGGTGATGGTGTCGAAAATTTCCCCGTCCGCCATCTTGCGAATGCGATCGTCCTGCAGACTAACCACCGTGGCGAGGCCGTACTGCTTCACGATCCCGTCGCCTTGCGCGAGTTGGCCGTGGCAGGGCATGCAATTGATATTGAAACGCTGCTCACCGCGTTTCAGCAACGCGGGCGTGACTGCGATCGGAATGCCCGTGCCCCAGTTCGCCCCCATCTTGCCGGTGTTGTAGTAATCAGTCCCCTCGCTGAAACCAAAACGCGGGTCCATCTTCATCTCGCCCGCTTGATCGACCGCCCGGCCTTCATCGTTAGGCAAAGGCGCTTCGTAGCCGATCGGAACGGTCCCCGCGACGGGTTGCCGTCCCCCACGCTGATCGGCAAAGAAATCGAGCGGCGCCTGCGCGCGCACTTTCGGTTGCCGCACCATGTCGGGAAAAATCTCAATTTCCGGCCGGCTGCTTTTCTGTCCGCGGAAACCGAAAATCGCGAGCCACGCGATCGTGACCAAAATGAAAATAAGGAAGAAAGCGCGCAGCATCAGGGCTCCTCGTGCACTACGGTGATGTGCTGGCCGCCGGTTCGTTCGAGCAGTTCGCGCGCTTCGTTTTCGCCAAAGCGCGGGTCGCGCGCTTCCAGCACCAAAAAGAATCCATCATTCGTCACCCGCTTGAACCGATCCCAGTTGAACATCGGATGGTTCCAACGTGGGAGAAAATCCATGGCTTGCCAGGCAAAGAACGCCGCAAACGCAGAAAATAAAATCGTGAGCTCAAACATGATCGGAAAAAATGCCGGCACCGTCCAAAAATTGGTCGGCTTGCCATGCACGATTAACGGATAAAGAAACGACGACGGCCCAAACTCCAGGACACAAGCGGTCAGCAGGCCGGTGATGCCGCCGACGAGCACGACCGCGCTGAGCCAGGATTTGCCGAGCCCCATGGCGGCGTCCATTCCATGAATTGGGAAGGGCGAATGCACATCCCAGCGTTTGTAGCCGGCATCGCGCACTTGTTTGGCCGCTTCGTAAAGCGACGAAGCACTCGGGTATTCCGCCGCCATCCCATAAACTCGATTGCCGCTCGGAGTAATCATGTGCGCTCCTCCTTGGCCGCCGCGACCGGGTGATGGCCCCCCGGCAAAGCGTGGTGAGGATCAGCTTCCGGTAAGACGGTTTTCACTTCCGACATCGCGATCATCGGCAGGAAACGAATGAAAAGGAGGAAGAGCGAAAGAAAAATCCCAAAGGTCCCGACGAACGTCCAGATATCCACCCAGCTCGGATGAAACAAGCCCCAGGACGACGGCAAAAAGTCGCGGTGCAATCCGCCGACGATGATGATGAAGCGCTCGAACCACATCCCGGCGTTGACGCACATGCAGACGAAATAAACGACAAAGATATTGTAGCGGCACCATTTGAACCAGAAGAGTTGCGGCGAAAGGCAATTGCAGAAAAGCATCCCGACCCACCAGTACCACCAGTAGGGGCCGAAAATGCGGTTGTAAGATGCGAATCGCTCGTACTGATTGCCGCTATACCAGGAGATGAAAAACTCCATCATGTAGGAGTAGGCAACGATTGAGCCGGTGAGCAGAATGACTTTCGCCATCTTGTCGATGTGCTGCGGGGTGATGATGTCCTGCAGTTTGTAAATGGCGCGGGCCGGAATCATCAGGGTTAACACCATCGCGAACCCACCGAAGATGGCACCGGCGACGAAATAGGGCGGGAAAATCGTGGTGTGCCAGGTTGGGATAATCGAAACGGCGAAGTCGAAGGAAACGACGCTGTGCACCGAGAGGACAAGCGGCGTCGCTAATCCGGCGAGGAGCAGATACGCCATCTCGTAATGGCGCCAGTGACGGTTCGACCCGCGCCAGCCGAGGGCAAAAATTCCGTAAAAGAATTTTTTCGCCTTGCTCGTGGCGCGATCACGCAAGGTGCCGAGATCGGGAACCAAACCGGTGTACCAAAAGAGGACCGAAACCGTAAAGTAAGTCGAAACGGCAAAGACGTCCCAGAGGAGCGGACTGCGAAAGTTTGGCCAGGCACCGTATTGCATCGGCACCGGCGCGAGGAACCACGCCATCCAGACCCGGCCCACGTGGACGGCTGGGAAAATGCCGGCGCAAATGACCGCGAAGAGAGTCATCGCCTCGGCCGAGCGGTTAATCGACGTGCGCCATTTCTGCCGGAGCAAGAACAAGATCGCCGAAATGAGAGTCCCGGCATGGCCGATACCGATCCAGAAAACGAAGTTGGTGATGCCCCAGGCCCATCCCACCGGGATGTTTACTCCCCATGTGCCCACCCCGGTCGAGATCAGGTATCCGAGGCAGAAGAGACCGATCACGGCGGTAATCGAGCTGATCGCAAATGCCACCCACCACCAGCGCGGCGTGGCGTTTTCCACCGCGCCGGAGATACGGTTGGTCACCCAATCGAAATTGCGCTGGTTGAGGACGAGCGGGACGCGCGCCACCGACGGGGCGGCCGAAGCGGAAGCTTCGCCGGCGATCACATCTGGTGCTGTGGGTGCGCTGTCCATCTAGTTCTCGCCTCCCAGGAATGTCATCATGGTTGCGGCTCCGGTGGCAGCCCCGGCGCACTGTTCTCCACCGGCGGCTCGGCTTCATTTCCGATACTCGCCACTCCGATCTGTTTTGCGTCCGGCATTTTCGGATTGGGATTGCGAATGCGCGCCAGGTAACTTGTCCGCGTTTTCACGTTCAAATATTCGAGCAAGC
>JBDTCM010000033.1:0-4523 GCA_039923575.1 Chthoniobacterales bacterium | reverse complement strand
CACATCTTTACGGTGTAACTCCAGGTGCCGGCGAGCTCAGCGAGCAGCTTGTGGTTTTCGTTGAGCTTGGACAGCTCCATCATTTTTTGCATGTCCTCGGCGCTGGGCTGGCCGGTCGCCGCGGCGGCGGGGCTGGACGATGCCTCGGTGCTGGCGGGGGCGGCTGGTTCTGGCGTCTGCGCAAAGGCAGGCGCCGCGATCAAGGCAGCCGCGAAAAGGGCTGCGAATGTAATGTGAAGTGCTTTCATGCGGCGATTTTGGGCAACGCCGCCGATCAGGTCAAGCCGCGACTGGTCACGCCATCACCTGACGGAAGGCGGCCAGAAAACTTTCCATTTCTTTCTTTTTCCCGATGGTGACACGGAGATGGTTCGGCATCGCGCGGAAGAGCCGGCCAACCTCGACATTGCGGTTTTTCAAGCTCGGGATCACGGGCACGACCGGACGTTTCACGTCGATCATGATGAAGTTCGCCTGCGAGGGAATCGTCTGGTAACCCATCTTCTCGAGTTCACCGATCGTGAACGCCCGGGTTTCGGCGTTGAGCTGCCGGGCTTTCGGGACTAGGTCGGGGTCCGCGAGGCTCGCCGTGGCTGCGGCCAGGGCCATGAGGTTGCTGCTATCCCAGGCCTGCCGCGCCCGCAGCCGTTCGATCGTCGGGGATTGCGCCACGCAATAGCCGCAGCGCAGGCCTGCCATGCCGTAGATTTTCGAAAATGTGCGCGTCACGATCAGGTTGGGGTGTTCTTGCACGAGCGGGATCATGCTCTCGTAGTCGGGGCTGTCGGCGTAATGGTGATACGCTTCGTCGACTAGGACGATCGTTTTGGCCGGAGCTTTTTCGATGCACGCGCGCACTTCGCTCTTCGGCGTAATACTGGCGGTCGGATTGTTCGGATTGCAGATGTAAATCAGGCCTTCCTTCGCCGCGGCCATCATCTTCGGCAGGTCGTGCCCAAAGCTGGCCGTGAGCGGCACTTTCACGATCTCGGCGTCGTTCAGTTTCGCGTGATAAAGGATGGCCTCGAAGGTCGGGTCGGCGGCAACGAGCGCGCCGCGGCCGGCGGCGGCGTTGCTGTTCGTTAGGGGTCCGGTGAAAACATCGGCGCAAAGTTTGAGGATTTCACCCGAGCCGTCTCCGAGGAGGATTTGTCCGGTCTCGACGCCGTTGTATTTGGCGAGCGCCGCGACCAGCGCATCGGCGCGTTCATCAGGATAACGGCAGGCCAGGCCGAAGGCGTCGGTCATCGCCTGGAGCGCTTTCGGCGCAGGACAGTAGGGATTCTCGTTCGAGCTCAGGCGCACGACCCCGGTGCGCACCGGATGGGTGGCCGGTTGTTGCACATACTTGGCCAGCGTCAGGGCCGGGCGCGCCACCGCGCCGGCCGCGCCGAGGCCGAGCAATTGGGCAAAGCGCCGTCGTGAAATCGAGATTGTGTTCATATGAGTTCGCCTCCGCGATTGAGATCGAGACTATGATCCTCCGCTTCCGTCGGGCGAGACTTTTCCGCGCCTAACGAGACGATGCGGCCGGGGAAAGCTTTTCCGGATTGCGTTCAGCTTTCATTTGTGATGCGCTGCGCTCGCGTGGCGTCCGAATCTTCACCGAAAAAAGGCCCGACCAAGTTCGGCACTTTCGGCGGCGTCTTCACGCCCAGCACGCTGACCATTCTCGGCGTCATCATGTTCCTGCGCTTCGGGCAGGTGGTAGGCGAGTCCGGAGTTATTCACGCGATCATCATCGTCCTCGCGGCCAAGTTGATTACGACCCTGACCGCGCTCTCGATCTCCGGGCTGGCCACAAACACGCGCGTGCAGGGCGGCGGCGCTTATTACCTGATCAGCCGCAGTCTCGGGGTCGATTTTGGCGGCGCGATCGGCGTCGTTTTCTTTCTCGCCCAGGCCATCTCGGTCGCGCTTTACGTGATCGGTTTCACGGAAGCGTTCCTCAATCTCTTTCCCGCTATCGGTCTCTCCGCGCGAGGCGTCGGCACGCTCGTGAACATCTTTGTCTTCATCTGCGTTTACATCGGCGCGGGTTGGACGATCAAGGTGCAGTACGGAATTCTCGGCATCCTCGCGCTCGCGCTCGGTTCGTTTTTCGCCGGCGCGATTCCGGCGGCCTCGATGGCGACGCTGCGCGCCAACCTCGGACCCGGCTATCCGGCCGGGAGCGGATTCTTCGCCATGTTCGCGCTCTTTTTCCCGGCCGTGACCGGGATCATGGCCGGGGTCAACATGTCGGGCGATCTGAAGGATCCGGCCAAATCCATCCCGCGCGGCACACTCGCGGCGATCGGCTTTACCGCGCTCGTCTATCTCAGCATGGCGGTGCTCTTCGGCGCTTCGCGTCCGCGTACGGAGCTGATCGGCAACTCCTTCATCATTCTCGACGTCTCCTTTTCGCCGCTGCTGATCAATGCCGCCATTTTCGCCGCCACCCTTTCCTCCGCGCTCGGCAGTATGATGGGCGCGCCGCGCATCCTGCAGGCGCTGGCGCGCGACGACATTTTCCCGCGCTTGCGCATCTTTGCGCGCGGCAGCAAGGCGAACAACGAACCGCGGCACGCCACCGTCCTCACCTTCGTCATCGCGCAGGTCGCGGTCATGCTCGGCGACCTGAACGCGATCGCGCCGATCATCACGATGTTTTTCATGATCACCTACGGGACGATCAACCTCGCCTGCTTCTACGAATCAACCACCCGCAACCCGAGCTATCGGCCCTCCTTCCGCCTCAGTCATTGGACAACCGCGCTGCTCGGCGCGATCGGCTGCGTCGCCGCCATGCTGCTGATAGATCCGCTCTGGGCGGTGATCGGGATCGTGGCGATGGCGGGGTTGCATTGGCGCATCAGCCGGCTGGAAATCCGCGCCGCTTGGGGCGACGTGCGCAGTGGGGTCGCGTTTGAAAAAGCGCGCCGCGCGCTTCTGAAATTGGAAGACGCCAGCTATCATCCGAAAAACTGGCGCCCGATCATCCTCGCCCTGAGCGGCGGCGCGTGGCGGCGCAATCACCTCGCGGAATACGGTTACTGGTTGACCGCGGGGCGCGGTATTTTGTTTCTCGCGCAGGTTATTGTCGGAAAATTCGAGCACCGCATTAAGCGGCGTGACGAGGAGGAGAGCAAGCTGCGCAAATTTATTTCCGACGAAGAATTCAGCGCCTTCCCGGCGGTCGTGGTGGAGAATGATTTATTCGACGGTGTGCAGGCGTTGCTCCAAAGCTGCGGCGTTGGCGGCATCAGGCCCAACACGGTGCTCATCGGCTGGTCCGAGGACACGGAGCAGCGCGCCATGTTTTGCCAGATGCTCCGGCTCTTTCGCGATCTGGAACGCAGTGTTCTGCTCATCTATTGCCCGGATAAAGAGAACCGGCTTTACACGGCGCCCGCCGGTCCGATCGACATCTGGTGGAAAGGCGGATGCAACGGCGCACTCATGCTGCTCCTCGCCTATTTGCTCACGTTGAACCCGGCCTGGCGGAATCATCCCATTCGGCTCGTTTTTTCCGTGCCCGAAGGGAGCGACGCGGCCAAGGCCGAGGAACAACTGACGAAGCTGACCACCGCGGCGCGAGTCAAGGCGAAGCTGGAACTGATCAGCGGAGGAGAACCGCTGGCGGAAATGCGTCGTCGCTCGCAAGGCGCGGCGTTGGTCCTGATGGGATTCGAGCCGCCGCCCGAGGAAGGCGAAATCGAAGCGCTCGAGCAAATCCGCGCCGACATCGGCGACTTGCCGCGCGTCATTCTGATTAACAGCGCGGGCGGAATCTCTCTCGTTGCCTAACGATCGGACTAATCAGGAGCGTATCCCTGTCCCGGGTAGGGTGGGCGTCTCGGTCGCCGCGGCGACCACGGACTTTTCGGGGGTTCGAGCGGCTATCCGCGATCAAAGTGCGTCGTCGCGAGACGCGGCGACCGGCGGGCGGGACGCCCACCCTACCCGGGAACGCTGCCGCTGGATCATTGCAACGCCGTCGCGATCCGGGCGACGAGCGCGCCCGGGATGACGCCGAGCAGAACGATCCCGGCCGCGAGCACGCCTAACGATATGCGCTGGAGAAAGCCGGGTTCAATCGTCGCCTCTCCAGCCTGGGTTTGATCGACGAAAATCACCTTGAGCACGAGCAGGTAATAATAAACCGAGATCAAGCTGCCGAAGAGCGCCAGCGCGACCAACCAGAGGAGACCGTGATTTTCGCCGGCGCGCAGCGCCACGCTGAAGAGATAAAATTTGCCAAAGAATCCGGCCAGCGGCGGCAGCCCGGCAAGTGAAAGCATGAAAATCGCCATGCACCCGGCGAGAAGCGGCGAACGCGCGCGCAGCCCGGCGAAATTGGAAAAATCATCGCCGCCCGTCGCTCGCCGCACCAAAGCGACGACGCCGAAAGCGCCGACGAGCGTGATCGCATAAATGGTTGTGTAAAAAAGCGTCGAGGAAAATCCATCGCGCCCGCCCGCGACCAGACCGAGCAGCGTGTAACCGGCATGCGCGACCGCAGAGTAGGCAAGGAGCCGGCG
>JBDTCM010000032.1:0-5601 GCA_039923575.1 Chthoniobacterales bacterium | reverse complement strand
AGACCATCTCGACGAACCGGCTGTATTTCGAAGCGGATTGCAGCGCACGGTCGAGGACCGTTTCCTTCGCGGGCGGATCCGGGGATGGGTCGCGGGCGCGATCGGCTGGCGTCACCTCTTCTTCGATGTCGTTGTAAAAATAAGTCAGAATGACGAGTGCAACGCGCCCATCGTTCTCACCCACATACTTCCTGAATTGCGCCGCTTCCGTCTTTGTGTCCCACCCGGGTAATCCCAAGTTCACGACATGCAGCGCAGGATAGTGTTGCGCGAGGAGTTCGCAGAAGCGCTCCGCCGGATGTTTCAGTCCCGCCCCAAAGACAAATGAATCTCCCAGCACGATCAGGTTATCCTTCGTCCTGCTCAGGGGCAGATGGGAGGCGCGCAAGCCATGGGAATCGTATTGGTAGTAGCGATCGGAAAAGTTTTTCATCAACCGCCCCATCCCGTCGCTCCTGACGTAGAAAAACCGATAGTAGGCCTCGAGGCTGGTGAAGCAGAGCGCGAGAGTAAAGAGGAGCAGCGCGAGGTTGGCTATCCTGCGACGACGCAGGAGGTAGACGAGCAAACCGAGCAGGACCGTGACTACGAGATAGACGATAAACAAGTGGAGTTCTCCCGGGAGGTTGGGTGCAGATCCCACAACGGCTGGCGCTGCGAGGCGGCAGTCTAGACCGGGTCACGACATCTTGGCAACGCTCTGCCCTTGCGGGATTGGCGCTGGCTTTCGTCGATCGGGAATGTGAAAATGCGCCCGATGGATTTACGCCGTCGAGCCACCAAGTCCCGCTGACCATGCAATGGTTCCTGGCCCTGGCGGAGAGCTCTCCGGCTTTCAAGCAATATGGTGAGATGGCGAAGGTCGCGATTCACACCGCGCTGCGGCACACTTCGCTGCGACCGCATTTTCTTTACGATGGCGGAGAGAACGAGCTGACCCACTGGCTGCGCGACCGGGACGTGCCCATCATCCCCTGCCAGACATTTCTGCTCGATGAAATTTCCCGCCTGCGCTGCGGCGAACACGAGGTCAATATCCGCTCCGCCCTGCGCGGGATTTTGCTGCGGATCGAATTGCCCTGGCTCGGTCTGGAGATGGGCTGGGATGAGCGCGTCTTTTACACTGATGCGGATGTTTTTTTTCTCGGCGAAGTGGCCGATGAGCTAGCCGCAACCGCGTGCCGCTACTTCGCGGTCGCCCCGGAGTTCGATCCGCAGGATTACCGCCAGATCAACACCGGCGCGATGTGGATGAATCTCTCGGGACTGCGCGAAGTGGACGCGGATTTTCGTCGGTTCGTTAGGCAAAATCTTCCGCGGCTGCAAAGCGTGGCGTGGGACCAGGGCGCTTATCGGGAATTCTTCGGCCCGCCTGATGACGAGCCGAGATGGGAGAAACTTCGACCGGAGCTGAACTGGAAACCGTATTGGGGTGACTACGCCAAGGCCCGGATCATTCACTTCCACGGACCCAAGCCTTATCAGCGCGACTTCATCGATTCACACTTCTCCGAGCTGAAGCATCTGACCGGCGGATGCTACGAGGAGGTGTGCGATCTCTGGGCGGACTTGCTCGAGGAAGCGAAGTGACGGGGAAGAGCGCTTTGCTCGAAAGCGCCAGGTAGATCGCGATCCGATAAGATCTTCAGCCACCGATTAACAGGGATGAAACACGGATGCGGAATTGGCTCTTATCCGTGTAAATCCGTGTTCATCCGTGGCTTCTCAACAGAGCCGCGATGGTCTAAACAACACGCTCGGTAGAGTCAGGTGGCCGCCAGGCGATGGTGTCGCCCTCTTCCGTGTCGACCCATTCGTAGGCCTGCTGGGCGAGAAAATGATGCGCTGACTCGCGGTCGTTAGGCGACAAATGCTGGTGTTCGTAGAGCAACAGTTTCGGTGGCAGCCGGGCCAGATCGAATTGCCGCAGAATCCGCCAGTCCCATCCTTCCGTGTCGATCACGAGAAGATCGAGGCGCGCGATCGCATGCCGCTCCAGCAGAGTCGCGACCGAGAGGCAGGGGACTGTTTCCTCCACCGTCGCGCTGTCGGCCTTTCCAAATTGCCCGGCGTTTCGTTGCAGTAATCCGGGATCGAGGGATGGAATCTGTTCCAACCAGAGCGAGTCGCCGGGTCCGGTTTGCAGGCGGTGAATCACGGTCGTGCCGTCCGTTTCGCCAATCGCCGCGCGTTCCAGCTGGAGCGCCGGATCATTTCCGTAGCGCGCCGACAATTGCTCGAACAAATGCGCGACCGGTTCGACCAGCACGCCGCGCCAGCGAGTGTCCGGCCGCATGATGAGATGGTTGAGCGGATCACCGGTGAAGCCGTCGTTAGCGCCGATTTGAACGAAGAGTGCGTCCGGCACCGCCGTGGCAAAATCTGCCAGAAGCGCGTCGCTATGCCGACGTTGGAAGACGCCGCCCCGCGCCTGCCGCGCGAGAAGGTGTCGTTGCAGCGTGTGCGCGAAACGCTGCGAGGAATTCGACGCCATCCGCTCGCGCCAACGCAGCCAGCCGAGTTGCAACCCGCTCGAGATTTTTTGCGCCCACGGAGGTTGCGGCAAGGCCGCCGGCACGGGGTGTTCCACCTCCAGCGCTTGATCGCCGAGTTGGACGGCGATCCGCAAACCACCGGGACCGATTTCGCGCTCCGCACATTGGCCCGAGAAGCCGAGCGTCCTGCGATTGGGAAAAACGCGCCGGACATCGGGGCGATCGCAAGTCGTTAGGCGGGCGGGACCCGCGGCCGGCAGCCAGACCGCGCTCACCGGCCGCTCCGCCGCGACCCAGCCGGTGAAGACAAAATCGGAATGTCCGATCCGATCGCCCTTGGGGTCGAGGTGAACGAGGACGCCATCTTTTTCGATCATGACCGAGGTGGATTCGCCAGGGTGAAATCCGGTGGCACCAGCGAAAGATTCGGGTTGTAGAAGGGATCAGCGAGCAACTGATCGCGCCAGCGTTGCTGCAGATAGCTGGCTTCTGCCGGGGACTGCGCTTCCTCCCGCAGGCCGGAGCCGCCAAAAACAAAGTTGGCGTAGGGCGTCCAAATCACCTGCCGCCCGCTCGAGCGCAGGCGGAGACAGAAATCGATATCGAAAAAATTTCGCGGCAGATTGGTTTCGTCAAAGCCGTCCAGTTGAAGGAAGATCTCCCGGCGCACCGCCAGGCAGACGCCGGAAACGGCGGAGTAATTCTGCTGCAGCCAGGCGCGATTGAAATAGCCGGGATGTCCGCGCGGCACGCCGCGAAACGCCGGCGCGGCAATCCCGCCGAGGCCGAGGATCAGTCCGCCATCTTCCAGTTTTCCCGCTGGCGACCAAAGCCGGGCGCCGACCGCGCCCACTTCCGGCCTAACGACATGGCTGATCATCTCGACCAGCCAGCCGGGTTCGGCCGACAAAATTTCGCCACTGAGGAAAATGAGCACTTCTCCGCGCGCCCGTTTCGCAGCGGCATTCAGTTCACTCGCGCCCGGCCCCGCCAAAATGATTTCCAGTGCGACGTCACCCGCGCTCTGTCGCACCCAGTCTGGCTCCCGTATTCCAGTGACAATCGTTACCGGCGGGAGCGGGTTGGGCACGTCGTAGATGACGCGATGCGATTCTTGATTTTCCGGGCACGCTTCCGCCCGGGCTGCGATCCGGCGCGCCTGCAAATGGCTGTTCAACGCGTGGCGGGCGGCAAGGCGCGCGTAGGGCTTGGCGTTGGGCGCATCGGCCAGACTTCCCTCGAGCATCCGCCAGCGATAGAGGAGGCGCGGAATGTGCCGGATTTGCTCGCCGCGCAAACGCGCAATGCAACGCAGGGCGAGATCGTAATCCTGCGAGCCTTCGAATCCTTCCCGGAATCCGCCGACATCGCGGAGCAGCGCGGTGCGGTAAACGCCGAGGTGATTGAGGTAATTTTGTCCCAGGAAAAGTTCCGGATTCCAATCCGGCTTGAAGAACGGATTGGAGCGCGTGCCTGCCGCATCGATGAAATCTTCGTCCGAATAGATGATCCCGGCGTCCGGGTGTCGTCCGATCTCGGCGGCCACTTCGGCGAACGCGTCTTCGGCCAGCGCATCATCCTGGTCGAGCAGCGCGCACCATTCGCCGCGCGCCAAAGCCAGGGCGGAGTTGGAGCAGGCCGAGATGTGGCCGTTCGATTCCCGCAAAAGCAACCTGATCCGGCGCTCGCTCCGGCTCCGCTCCTCCAGGAAGGGCCGCACCTCGGGATCGGTCGAGGCATCATCGGCGAGACAGATCTCCCAGTTCTCGTAAATCTGTTGCTCGACCGACGCGATCGCGGCTGCGAGAAATTGGAGAGCGGGATTGTAAACGGGGATCAGGATTGAGATAAGCGGCCGCGCGCTGGATTGTTGCAGGGCTTCGTGCCGTTCCGGGGTAAGCGTGTCGTAGCGCGCGATCCAGTCGGCGTATGTCATCGGCGTTTGGCGCGGAGCGCGCCCGTGAGCAAGGCGCTGAAAGTTTTGCCCAGTCGATCGATGGAAAAATCTCGCGCAAAGGTGCGACGCGCATTGTCACCGAGGCGGGCGGGCAGCGTCGGCTCCTCCAGACAGCGCTGCAAGGCCCGGGCCAGAGCCGGCGGATCCTCCGGCCTAACGATTAACGCATTGCGACCATCCTCGAGCCCCTCGGCGATCCCGCCGACATCTGTGGTGACAATCGCTTTCCCGAGACTCATCGCCTCCAGAATCGCCACCGGCATGGTCTCATCGCGCGAGGCGCAGACGAGAACATCGGCGGCCGCGATCGCCGCGCACGCCGCTTCATGCTCGAGGGCGGCGCCCAGTTCGACGTTAGGCAAATCCGCGGCCCGTTGTGCCAGCTCGTCAAAGAATGCCTGATCCAGTTTTCGCCCGGCCATTTGAAAACGCGCCCGGTTACGGAGCGCTGCGGGCATTTGGTGAATCGCCTCCAGAAAAACGTCCTGGCCTTTGCGCGACTCGTAAGTTCCAAGGAGGAGAATCGTCGGCTGGTGGGAAGAAATTGCGACGGTCGCGGCCTTGCTGGCGGGAATCCCGTAGGGCACCACTTCGATCGAACGATCGACGTAGCCGGCATAAAGGCGGGCCGTCCGCCGGGTTGGCATAACGAGAAGCTGGGCGAGGGAGAGCGTCGCTTGAATCTCCGGATTCTGCTCGATCAACTGCTGCGCGACCAGACTCTCGTGGATGTACCAAATGCTGGCGACCCCGGCTTCGTGCGCGGCGCGCACGGCCGCCCACATCACGAGCGTATTGGCGATGACCACCTCGAAGCGTTGCGCCAGGTCGCGCAGGGCCGCGAAATCCGGCGGAGCGGAAAGGTCGATGACCGGAAAGACTTCAACTCCCATGTTCGCTAGGCAGGCGCCGATCGGGCCTGCCTCCGGCGTCCATCCTTGCGGCACCGCCGCCGCGATCTCCCAGCCCTTGGCTTTTAACCAGGTCATCAAGTGCAGCAATTGGATGGGCGCGCCGCTCCAGGTTGTTTCGTGGAAGAAAAACAAGGTGCGGGGCCGCCTGGATTTGAAGAGCATCATCGAGCGCGCACGGCTCCGGGCTCGATCAGGCAAACGCGGCGATGATCACCGCCGAGCCGTTGGGGTGATT
>JBDTCM010000031.1:0-6641 GCA_039923575.1 Chthoniobacterales bacterium | reverse complement strand
GTCTCGGAGGTATCTGGTGCTTCTTGGTGTAGTCGCGGCTGCGCTCCTCATCGGCTTCCTGGTCTTATCGCTCTCGTGGAAAAACGGACCGCCGAAGAGCGCGCCGGAGTCATCGCGCGGTGCAGCTACGTCTGCAATTCCCGAGAAAAGCATCGCGGTGCTGCCCTTTGACAATCTCAGTCGCGATCAAGACAACGCCTACTTTGCGGAAGGTGTACAGGACGAAATCCTGACACGACTGGCCAAAGTCGCCGACCTGAAAGTGATTTCGCGCACTTCGACTCAGCGTTTCAAAAGCGTGCCCGAGGATCTCCCTGGGATCGCGCAGCAGCTCGGCGTGGCGAACATCCTGGAAGGCAGCGTGCAGAAATCCAACGACCAGGTGCGAGTGAATGTGCAGCTCATCAACGCCCGGACCGACGCGCATCTCTGGGCGGATACTTTTGATCGCAAACTTACAGACATCTTCGCGGTCGAGAGCGAGATCGCGCAAACGATCGCCGATACCTTGCAGGCGAAGCTGACCGGTTCCGAGAAAATCTCGATTGCGAAAAGGCCGACGGCCAATCCGGACGCCTATGAGTTTTATCTCAAAGGCAGATTTTTTTGGAATAAGCGGACCGGCGCAGACCTGCGCAAATCAATCGAGTATTTCAATCAAGCCATCGAGCAGGATCCAAACTATGCGTTGGCCTACGCCGGCCTGGCCGATTCGTATGTCATTCTCTCTGTCTTTGGTGCTGCTTCTCCGCAGGATTCGATTCCGCAAGCGAGAGCCGCTGCGAAAAAGGCCCTCGAACTCGACGATACGTCGGCCGAGGCCCACGCGTCATTCGGGAGGATCCTGGGCCCGTTCGACTTCGAGTTTGACCGGTCGATTTCGGAATTCGAGCGCGCAATCGCGCTAAATCCAAATTACGCGATGGCTCGCCATTGGCTTTCGTGGGGGCCTTTGACGGCGCTTGGGCAGTTTGATCGCGCGATTGCAGAGGGAAAACGAGCGGTCGAGCTGGATCCGCTTTCGCTGATCAACAACGCTGATCTCAGCTCGGTTTATTTTTATGCGCGTCGTTACGACGAAGCAATTGCGCAAATTCGCAAGACTATAGAAATCGATCCGCGCTTTTATATTGCGCATTATTTTCTGGGCCAGGCCTTCCAACTTAAGGGGCAACTAACTGAGGCCATCGCCGAATATCAAAAAGCGGTCGAATTAGACGATGACCCAGACGCGCTCGCTTATCTCGGCCAGGTCTATGCCCGGGCCGGACAACGAGACGAGGCGCAAAAAATCCTCGCACGCCTGACCGAAGAAGCGAAAAGCCGCTATGTCTCCGGCTATAGCGTGGCGCTCCTGTTTATGGGATTGGGCGACAAAGAGCGGGCGATCGATGCGTTGGAGCGAGCGTATAAGGAAGGTGCGGGCAACGATATCTTTACGATCAAAGTCGATCCCATGCTCGACGACCTGCGGGGTCAGCCGCGCTTCGAAGCGCTCGTAGCAAAAATCTTTCGGCCGAAGCAATGAAGATCAACAACTTCTTCGCCGCGCTGAAGCGGCGCAATGTAGCAGCAGGCGGTCAGAAGAAAGCGATCGTCCTGGATCGAAATCGTCTCGTTGAGGCCCGCGCTTTCAGATAGAAACGAAATTCCATGCCGTCGGATTCTTCCTCTGACCTCAAAGCCGAGATCGGGCACGTGCTCTTCATAGACATCGTGGGTTATTCGAAGTTGCTCATCAACGAGCAGACCGAACTGCTGGAACATTTGAAGGGAATGGTGCGCGATTCGGAACAGGTCCGCGCCGCTGAAGCGGAAGGGAAACTGATCCGGCTCGCAACCGGCGATGGAATGGCGCTGGTTTTTCGCAACAGCCCGGAAGCGCCGGCCCAGTGCGCGCTCGAACTCAGTCGCTCGGATCAACAACACCCAGAACTGCAACTGCGGATGGGGATTCACAGCGGACCGATCAATGAAGTGACCGACGTAAACGAGCGGGCGAACATCACCGGCGCCGGCATCAACATGGCGCAGCGGGTAATGGATTGCGGCGACGCCGGTCACATTCTCTTGTCGAAACGCGCGGCCGACGATCTGGCGCAATACCGGCATTGGCAGCCACTCCTGCACGAGCTGGGCGAATGCGAAGTGAAACACGGCGTTCGCCTCTCGGTCGTCAATCTCTACACCGATGAGCTGGGTAACCCGGAGCTGCCGGAGAAGTTCAAGGCCGCGGCAGCCGCGGTTCCGGTTGCGAAACCGAAGCCTCCGGCGCGGAAGTATCTGGCGCTCTCTGGCGCAACTGCCGTCGCACTCCTCCTCCTTGGCTTCCTGATTTTTTCGCTCCTACGGAAAGGCGGTTCGTCCGTCAGCGTTCCCGACAAGAGCATCGCGGTGCTGCCGTTCGAGAATCTGAGCGACGACAAGTCGAACGCTTATTTTGCCGACGGCATCCAGGACGAAATTCTGACCAAGCTGGCCGGCATTGCCGACCTCAAGGTTATCTCCCGGACTTCGACGGAAAAATACAAGAGCAGGCCGGAAGATCTAAAGACCGTCTCGCAACAGTTAGGCGTCGCCAACGTGTTGGAGGGCTCGGTGCAACGAGCGACCGACAAAGTGCGCGTGAATGTGCAGCTAATTGATGCCCGCGTCGATACGCACCTTTGGGCCAAGACCTACGATCGGGACATCAAGGACGTTTTCGCGGTCGAAAGCGAAGTCTCGCAGGAAATCGCGGATGCGCTGCGGGCCAAGCTCTCGCCGAGCGAGACGAACACCCTGACCGCCGCGCCGACGCGCGATTCGGAAGCCTACGACTTGTTCTTGAAAGCCGAATACGAGGCACGCGAGGCCATGAGGACGCGAAGGCCGGAATCATTCGATCAGGCCACGGCCTTCTATCAACAGGCGATCGCACATGATCCGGGCTTCGCCCTGTCCATGGCCCGGTTGGTCGAGAATCAAATGCTGCGTCATTGGTTCATCACGCGGCTCGGCGAAGCGGACTTGGGCGAAATAATGCGCGCCGCGGAGCAGGCCGTAGCGCTGGCGCCGAATCTGCCAGACGCGCATATCGCGCTGGGTGTTTGCTACTACTATGGCCTGCGGCAGTACGATCAGGCGCTCGGAGAATTCCGGCGTGCCATCGAATTGCAGCCAAACGACGTCCGGGCTTTGGAATATTGCGGCTATGTCCAGCTTCGTCAGGGGCGATGGCAGGAAGGCCTGTCCGCACTGGAAAAATCCGAGCACCTGGACCCGCGGGATGATTCGTTGTTGGCCAACATCGGCGCGGCTTCTCTCGATTTACGGATGTGGCAGAAGGCAAGTCATGCGGGTTCACGCGCGCTGGCGCTGAATCCGAACAACGTGTTCGCCATGAATGCCGTGCTCTTCAGCGCCCTTAATAGAACCGGCAATATCCACGAGGCGACGCGCATTCTGGGAACATTTCCTTCCGACGCCGTTCTCAACACCAACGGGTATGAGCTCGAAAGCATCATCGGCGCCCGGGCTTATCTGGACGTGATTAAGCGCGACTTCGGGGCGGCGCTGCGCGTGTGGGACAAGGCGACAAGCAACCCGACCGCAAACCGGCAGCGGCTCTCCGCCCGGGCGGCGATTCATGTCCTCGCCGGCGACGCGGCAGGTGCTCAAGGCGAAATTGAGAGCGCGAGCGCTCTGGTCGAGGCTCGATTAAGGGAGAAGCCAGACGATCAAAACGCGTTAATACAGCTGGCTTGGATTGATTTGGCGTTAAAACGCGAGAGCGACGCTCTCGGCCTCGCGCGAAAGTCAGCTGACTTGTTACCACCGGAGAAAGATGCGGTAGGGGGGCCGTCCGCTCTCACAGGCCTGGCGGAAGTTGAAGCGTGCGCCGGCGAGACGGCTGAAGCAGTGAAAAATCTGGCAAAATTGCTGTCGCTGCCAGCCGGCTATTCTGTTTCTATCGCGAGCCTGAAGATCGATCCGGTATGGGATCCGATCCGCAACGATCCGGGCTTCCAACAACTCCTTACCGGCACGGAATTAATCGGACCGCCAAAGTAGTAAACCAAACTCCCGCCATGCCGTCCGATTCTTCCTCTGATCTAAAAGCCGAGATCGGCCATGTGCTCTTCGTTGACATCGTGGGTTACTCGAAGTTGCTCATCAACGAGCAGAGCGATCTGCTTGAGCAGACGCTCTCAGGCGCTGATGAAATTGCCATCTGCCGACGGCAAGTATGCGGCGCATGAGCGAATTCCTGCAACGCCTGAAGGAGCGCAAGCTGTTGCAATGTGCGGTGGCTTATGTCGCGGCAGCGTTCGCGTTCCTCGGTTGGCCCGAAGATGCGCGTCGGGGGCCTCAGATCCTGTTATGACTAACGCGTTCTTTCCCTCTCAAATACGAGGGAAAAGCGGGTGAGGGGAATCGAACCCCCGTATGCAGCTTGGGAAGCTGCCGTTCTACCATTGAACTACACCCGCGTGGGGGAGTTGAGAGTCTTAGTTGAAAGTTGAGCGACTGCAACTACTGCCAGGAAATCACGTCGTCGTCGTTGGTGCCCGTGTTCTTATCTGGCGCGGGGCCGGGGACGCTGTCCGATAGGTTGTCTTTCCCAAACGACCACGCAATCACCCCTGCGTTCACGTTCGCAGGAAATTCCTGCGTGCAGAAGATAGGGATTCGGAGCGACCACGTTGTCGTAGGTCGTGTCCATCCGGATGATGTATGGTTTGCCCCAAGGATCATAGTATTGACCGTTGCCGCCGATCCCAGAGCGGGGATTGGCGAGGTCCTTCGCTGCTGGTGGACTAATGAAAACAATGTTCTTTGGATTCACGGTTGCGTCCTGTCCTCGCAGGCCGTTAAAAAGCTTATCGTTGGTATTACCGTTGAGGCCATCAACCGTGATATCCGCGGCGTCGTAAGTAAGCGGATACTTCCCATACTCGGTGTAATACGCGTTCACTGCGGTCACGATCTGCGTGAGATCATTTTTCGCCTGCGTCTGTTTCGCCTGATCCTGCACGCCTTTGAAGGCGGGGAAGAGGAGCGCCATCAGGATGGCGATGATCGTGATGACGACGAGCAGCTCGATTAAGGTGAGGCCGCTCTGCCGTTTCGGATTTCGGTCCGCCTGAGGCGGGTCGGATTTCGAATTTCCCCTCATGTCCATTTCTGCATCTGTTCGGGAAAGGGACATTGCGCGCAGTCGGAGTCGTCTTGCAAGCAAAAGTCTTCGTAGATCTGGAGCAATCCCTGCTGGCCGGCCACCGTCCGCAAAAAATCGCGCCGGCGCGGATCGTCGCCGAAAAGCCGCGCCGCGCCCGTCTCGAGGCGCCGATTCGTGAGGCGGGCCGGTCGTCGCGCATACTCCGGCCAGACGTTGCGTCCCTGCAATTGCTGGAGCGGGAGGATGACGTTGGCCTCGATCTCGGTCAGCCGGGTCGCGCCGACCAGCGCCATGGGCTTGGGCGCGGGATCGGAGGTGAGTGTGTAATGGAAGTCCCAATAGGGATGGGCCAGCTCGAGAAAAAATTTCCGGGCCGGCGCGAGATCGTCCTTGCCTAACGAACGGGTGAGCCGCGGCCAGGCGGCGACAATCCCGGCGAGCGCGGCGAGGCGGCGCTGGGGATGATTGAGCGGTCGCGTCCCGCTCAGGCGCCAGGTGCGCGGGGGCAGGATGAGGCGCTCGAGCGCGGCCCGACGCGGCCACCACTTGTCCCAGAGCGTGCGCAGATATTGCCTCGTCCCGGTTTCGAACGTGGAAAGGTCGGGTGCCTCGAGAAATCGGCCGAGGCCGAAGAGCACCGCTTCGATCTCGTTAGGCTGGGCGCGCAGGGTCTGGAGCGGCAGCCGCTGGGCGAGGAGAGTGAAAGGCAGTTTGTTTTGTTTGTAGCCGAGAGCGGTGGCGATTTCCTGGTAGAGCGCTTCCTCGGGGCCGTGCAGCTCGGTCAGTTGTTGCAGGCGGCGCGTTTTGCGTTGCAGGCGAAATTGCGCGGCGGCGTCGAGGATGCTGCGAATTTTCTCCTCCGGCAAAGCGCGCAGCGGCGCATGACAGCGCCCTGGCCGCGCCAACGGAAGTTGGGCCGCGAAACCGGATGGCAACGTGGCCGGATCGACCCGCACCTGCGGCACTTGTCGATTCGCCGTCGTGCGAGTGAAGAAAGTCCGTCCACCGGATTCGATAAAGACGTGCAGCACCGTCCCATCAAATGCGGGGTTGGTGGCGTGGCCGTGCGCTTCCCAGTTCTGATCGGCCAGATCGAATTCGATGCTGCCGAGAAAAATTTTCCCATGATCGATCCGGACGGCGGCGTCGGAAAAATCCGGGCCGGCTTCTCGATTCCAGGTGCCGAACTGCACGATCTCGATCGCCTCGCCGGCCGTGCCGGTGAAGGATCGGCCAAAGTCGCCCGCAAACCAGCGCGCCTGCAGTTCCAGCTCGCTGAAATTGCGCGGCAGCGGAAAGAGCGGGCGCTCGCGAATCTTGGCCGTGGCAAGAAGTTGCGCGTAACGCTCGGAGCCGGACATCGCGTTCAGGCTAGAATTCCACCCTCTTGCGCGGCAAGGCGGAAAGCGAGATTACTTGCTTCCGGCGGAGCGGGCGGATAAACCGCTGAATAACGAACGGCGCCTGCGCGTCCATTCAC
>JBDTCM010000030.1:0-5499 GCA_039923575.1 Chthoniobacterales bacterium | reverse complement strand
GACTCTGTCGCCCCGTCCGTGTCGGCGTCATCGAAGGGGCCACCACCTCGCATTCTACTCCCAGCTGCTTGAGCCGCCGGGCCAGTCCAAAACCGCACGGCCCCGCTTCATAGCAGGCGTACAATTGCGTCTCCTTGCCCTGCGCTTTGCGCAGCCGTGCGATCCACTTTTCCACCGCCTGCAGATCGTCGCTTATCGCGCCAGTGCCCCGCACTTCGCCGCCCCGCCCCGCCTCTGCCACCGCCGTCGTGATCGAGTCTTTGTGGACATCCAGTCCGAGATAGAGTTCTTTATTCATTGGTGTGTTTGCTTGTTCTTTCTTGTTAAACTGCAACGCTCCGGGAACCTTCGGGCACCGGCCGTTGGTGCGGCTCTGCTCCACCTCAAAAAGGCGAGTAGCCCGCGAAAATATGAACGGCAAACACACTCTCCTTTTCAAGCCCTCGTTCGCGCGTTCACACCCCGCGCTCAGCCATAAAGTCTAGGCACACACCAATGCCATCGCCCGCTCCACCGGACTACACCGGTCGCGTCGCGATCGTCACTGGCGCCGCGCGCGGCCTGGGCCGTGCCGTGGCCGAACGGCTGCATGAACGTGGTGCCTCGGTTGCGATCAACGTTCGCGACGCGGAGCGCGCGGAGCGCGTCGCGAGGGAGATCGGCGAACGGGCCTTCGCCGTGCCGGGAGACGTCGCTGCTCCCGAAGCGCCGGACGACATCGTGCAGCGCACGCTCAAGCGGTTTGATCGCATCGACATCCTGATCAATAACGCGGCGCTGCCTCTGACCACGCGATTCGAGGCGCTCACGGCCGAGGAATGGCGCCGCGCCCTCGACGTTAATCTCACAGCGCCGTTCCTGCTCATCAAGGCCGCTCTGCCGGCAATGAAGGCGCAGGGATACGGGCGCGTGGTCAACATTTCATCAACGGCCGGACGCATGGTGAGTACTCTCGGTGGTGCCCACTACACGGCCTCGAAGACAGGACTCCTGGGTCTGACACGTGCGGCGGCAAAGGAACTGGGCTCCTACGGCATCACGGTGAATGCGGTGTGCCCGGGAATGATCGACACCGAACTCACCCGTGAGAGCGCCGCACCCGAGGTGCTGGAACGCCTCGCCCTGAGTTATCCCGTGCCTAGGCTCGGCACGTCACTCGAGGTGGCCGACTTGATCTGCTTTGTCGCATCGGAGATGGCCGGCTACATCACCGGTGCGTCATTGGACATCAATGGTGGCGACCTCATGATGTAGGAGTCTCATGAAAGAAAGCACGCAGGTTCTGGTGGGACTCGGCGCCGGCCTTGCCGGCGGCATCGCCATCGCGGCCACGCACAACCCGTCGCTGCTCAGCGCCGCCGATGCCGTTGCACCGGTCGGAACACTCTGGGTGAACGCGATCCGGATGACCGTGATCCCGCTTGTTGTCTCTCTTATCATCACCGGCGTGGCATCCGCGTCCGACGTCAAGGCAGTCGGGCGACTCGGCGGCCGAACGCTCGCAGTCTTCATCGGCATGCTCGCCGTCGCCACGCTGATCATGATTCCGCTGGCGATTGCGGTGTTCGCGTGGCTGCCGCACCTGATTGCCGTCAGACCTTCGCTTCCACCCGGCGCAGCGGAAGCGGCGCAGTCGCTGACATCGGGCGCCTCGAGCGTTGGTTTTGCGAGCTGGCTGACATCGCTGATTCCTACCAACCCCGTGAACGCGGCGGCCAACGGGGCGATGCTGCCGCTGATCCTCTTCACGCTCTTGTTCGCGCTCGCGATCGCGAAGTGCCCCACCGTCGCGCGAACGACGCTGCTCGGATTCTTCGCCGCCGTTAGCGAAGCGATGCTCGTGTTGGTGCGATGGGTCGTGCGTCTGGCACCAATCGGCGTTTTCGGTCTCATGCTTCCGCTCGGCGCACACGGCGGTGTGGGCCTCGCGGGTGCTGTCGGGTTTTACATAATCGTGTATTCGGCGGCGAGCGTGCTCTTCGTCTTGCTGCTCTACCCGGCGCTTGCGGTTGTGGCGCGAGTGCCGGTCAAGGTGTTCGCGCGGGCCGCCCTTCCGGGTCAGCTGATCGCTTTTTCCTCCAGCTCTTCGATCGCGTCGCTGCCTGCGCTGGTGGAAGGAGCGGAGCTGGAACTAAAGCTGCCGAAGGAAGTCACTGGATTTGTGCTCCCGCTCGCCGTCTCGATGTTCAAGTTCGCCGGACCGGTGGCGTGGCCGATCGGTTCGCTTTTTGTCGCGTGGTTCTATGGCGTGGAGCTGCACACGCCACAATATCTCACGATTGCGTTTGCTGCCATCTTTCTCGGATTCGCAGCGCCGGGAGTGCCGCGGGGCGCGTTTCTGATGCTCGCGCCACTCTTCCTGGCGATCGGACTTCCCTTTGAAGGCATCGGCATCCTGATTGCCGTCGATGCGATCCCGGATCTCTTTGCCACCGTCACGAACGCGACGGGCGATCTGGCGGCGACGGCACTGGTAGCGCGATTTTTATCGTCAACGCATGGACTCGCTGCCGCCGACAGCGATCGCGGCGAGCCGGGAGCTCCAGAGCGAACCGCGGACCGCCCTTATGCCCAGCTTTAAGCGATCCCGCGAACCGTACACCTTCAGCGCGGATAAGTACTGCGAGTGGATCATCTACACGATAAGGAACAATCTCGATAAGCCAGGGGTCACCAACGAGGCCCCTGCGGTGACCGATCACTGCACACCCGTTACCTCAAAGGATGGCCGATTCAATTTTTCACCACCCGGCGAAGGCGTGGAGGTCAGCTTCGGGCCGGAGGGTTTCACCGCGAAGATCGGCGGTGAATTCGTCGATCATTGGAGGAAGATCCGGTAGCCGAGATGCTCGAAAGGCCTTACCAGACGGAGCGAACCGCGGGCCGTACTATGCCTAGCGCTGAGTGTTTCCTGAAGTGACTTGTAGCTCGTCCGGTCGCTGATCTTGTGTCTCGTCAGGTGGACTCGGGCCGGAGACGGCTCCGAGCCGTCGCACTCAACGTCAGGACGAAACGATGGAAAACAATGATTCTCAGGTAACGATCCACATGGCGGCGAGCCTCGACGGCTTCATCGCTCGAAAGGACGGACGCGTCGACTGGATGGAGACCTCAGACGAATTCGCAGGCGGGGACACCATGGACGCAGAATTCGTCGATGCGTTCCTCAAGACGATCGACTGCTACGTCATGGGATCGCGAACCTATGAGACCGCATTGAGTTTTGAGGCCAAGGGATTGGGGTGGTCGTACGGCGACAAACCCACTTTCGTCCTCACTCGTCGCGAGCTGCCGCGGACCCGGGATACCGTCGAGTTCTACTCGGGCGATCTCGCGCAGTTCGTGAATGAGCGCCTGCGGCCCACGTTCCGTAGCATCTGGTTTGTGGGAGGCGGTGTCGTCTCCGCGGAATGCCTTCGTCTGGGGCTGGCCGACGAAGTTCGTTATTCGATCCTGCCGATCTTGATTGGTGAGGGGATCCAATTCTTCGAGAAGCTCGACCGCGACCTCGCCCTCCATCTGGCGGAGGTGAAAGCCTACCAGAGCGGCATGGTGGCGCTTCGTTACGAGGTTCGAAGATAGGCGGGCCGCAAGGTTGGCGCGCGCCTCGTCTGCAAACTGTTGCGCGCGCGGCAGCGCGCCAGTCGGGGCCGTCGCAGCAGCCACCGTCAAAAGATAAGCTACCAAAATGAGCGGCATGGTAGGCCGCGATTGATAGCGCCGTCGGCTAGGCCGCTACCGAGCCGTGGGTGATCACACCTTGATAGAGCGCCTCGTAGCGTTCCGCGGCCAGGGCCCAGGAGAAATCGCACGCCATCGCGCGCTGCATCAACCGTTCCCATTCCGGGCGGTCGGTGAAGATTTCTTTCGCCCGCTTGATCGCGTCCCAGAGCGGCTCGCTGCCGTATTCGTAGAAGAGGAAGCCGTAGCCTGAGCCGCTCAATGTGGGATGGGCCTTTGTGCCCCGATCTGCCGGCGGTTGGCTTTCGGAATCGGGGCGCAAAGGCCCCTCCCACGTTGGATCGTAATCGACGATGATTTGTTCCACTCCGCGGAGGGCGCGCGCGATTGGCAGGACGCCGTATTTCAAACTGTGCATCGCGCTGAAGGCACCCGGTTCCACCCGCGACGGGATGAGCGTGAGGTCGCTCCCGCCTTCGATCAAGTGTGCGAGCCCTTCGTCGTAATCGTGCCGATACGCGAGCCGCGTCGGATATTTGCGGGCGGCAATGGCAAGCGCGGTTTCGTAGGCGGGATCGCCTTTGCCGAGGATGATGAGGCGGACATCATCAGCGAGAAGGCGATCGAGCACCGGCATGAGAATATCGAATCCCTTCGCGCCGACGGTGCGCGTGACCATTCCGAAGACCGGGCCGCGCGGCGCGGGCGCGAGCTGGAGCTGGTCGAGGAGGGCGTTGCGCGAGGTGGCTTTGAGTTCCGGTTGGTCGGGTCCGTAGCGGACCGGGAGAAGCCGGTCGGTCGCCGGGTTCCAGCGCCGATAATCGGCCCCGCCCGGGATGCCGACGAGGCGATGGGCGTGTTCGCGCAGGACCATGTCGAGTCCTTCGCCTAACGACGGGGTCTGGATCTCGTGCGCGTAGGGTTCGCTCGAGGCGACGATCCGGTCGGCGAAGAGAATGCCGGCCTTGAGCAGATTGAGCCGACCGAAAAACTCGACCCCGTTCGGTTCAAAATAACGGCCCGGCAAGTTCGTCAGGGAAAAATCCCAACTGTCGAAACTCCCCTGTTCGGCGAGATGATGGATGGCGAGGACGGTCGCGAAGGGCAACCTCTGCTCGCGCACGAGGACGGGGACGAGCGCGGCCGTCCAGTCATGGCAGTGCAGAATTTCCGGGGTCGGAGCCATGCGCCGGGCGATCTCGACGGCGGCCTTGCTGAAGAAGATGAAGCGGGCGGCGTTATCCGGGTAGGGTTCGCCTTTTTCGAGATAAATCCCGGGCCGATCATAAAGCTCGTCGCAGCGGACGAAAAAAATCTGAAGATCTTCGGCGGTGCGGCCCTCGAGCAAATCGGCCGTGAGCCGTTTCTCGCCTAAGGGGATCTCGAGGCTGACGCGGAGTGGCTTGGTCTTGATCTTTTTGTTCTGGCGAATCTCGCGGTAGTAGGGCATGGCGAGCGCGATCTCGTGGCCGCGGACTTTCAATTCCCGCGGCAAAGCAACGAGCACATCGGCGAGCGCGCCGGAGCGGGCCAGGGGCCAGCCTTCGCTGCTGATCATGAGGATTTTCATGTTTTAAATTAGCCGCAGACTCTGGAGAGGCCGCAGATTTTTTTTTGGATGGAAGGGGAGCGACTCGTTGTTCGCAGTGTTCTCCGTTCGTTCTGACGCCAAAAGCCCGGTCTCGGAAGACCTTACAATAGATATATATTTCTCTTACTTTCCTGACTCTGCCTGAAATCCGGAGAAATAAGCCGTGACATCCGGGCTTTTCAGGTAATTCATCAGACGCCGCTCTGCGCCCCAGGCGGCCGCGCGGA
>JBDTCM010000029.1:0-11402 GCA_039923575.1 Chthoniobacterales bacterium | reverse complement strand
TCACGAGTGGGACAAGGAGGAAGGCGCGGAGCTGTAGCCAGAAAATCGGGCGGGTGAGCGGATGGACGGAATTGAAGAGGAACCCGGAACAGGACAACGAAATCAAAGTGGCCACGGCGGAACCGATCGCGCCGTAGCGGGGGATGAGGACGAAATTCAGGATCACGTTGACGGTCGCGCCCGCCGCGGTCCGGATCGCCGTCCACCAGGTCAGGCGCTCGGTGATGTCGTAGCCGGTCTGCATGATCGCGACATAGAGAAAAATGGCCGACCATGCGTGGATGACCAGAATGCCGGCGGCGGAGGCATATTCGGGCCCGTAAAGGAGGCGAACAACGAACGGAGCGGCAATCGTTAGGCTGGCGGCCATCGCGACGCCCGAAAGCGCGGCGCCGAGAAAAAGCTTTTCGAATTGGCGAAAATAATACTCGGCCCCAAGCTTGCGCCAGCGCAGCAGCACTGGAAAAAGCGCGGGGACAAACGCCATCGGGAGAAGCGCGCAGGCTTCGGTAATCTGCGAAGCAGCGGAATAGATGCCGGCGGCGCGGAAGCTGACCATCTTGCCGAGCATCAGGATATCGGAGCGCATGTAGATCATGGCGGCGAGCGAACCGAGCAGGAGCGGCAATCCTTCGCGCAGGAGATTTTTCGCCACCACCGGCCGGACCGGTTCAAGCGTCACCGGCGCCGATCGATAGCGGCGATAGACAACGAAGAGGGCGATGGCGATCAGCGCGGTCTCGACCGTTTCGAGGGCGGCGAAGACGAGGAGTGGCGCGTCGGCCACGATCGCGCCGATTTTCAGCGCAGTGCTGAGCGCGATCGGAAGGGTGCGACCAAAGAACGCGAGGCGAAACCGGTTTTGCGCCTGAAAGAAGAAATCAAAAACGTCGAAGGCTTGGAAAAGCAAACCGCCGCCGGCGAGAAGGACGATAGCGAAAGTCAGCCGGTCCCGCGGATCGATCAGAAAAACCAGCGCGATGAGCGCGAGGTAGCTGACGCACGCGATGACCAGCTTGAGGAAAAACGCGCTTCGTACCGTCGCTCCTGAGTCGCCATCCGTTTCGACAAATTGCCTGACGAGAATCCGATCCAGCCCGAAGGCGGCGATGACGGCGAAGATGCGCACGAAGGCGAGGCCGAAGGCGAGCGCCCCGAAGCGCTGCGGGCCGAAATGCCGGCTGAGCGCGATCGTGACGAGCGCGAGAGCGCCGACGCGCGCGCCCTGGTTGAGGAGCGACCACGCACTATTCGAGAGCAGAGTGCGACCGGCCGTTCTCATGCCAGCGCCGGCTCAAGGCGTTCCACGGGATTCGGTTGTCCGCCGTTCTGCGCCGTCGCGATGAGATCGGTCCATTGCTCGGGATGGCGATCGAACGGCGCCAGTTTGGAAATTTCCAGTTCCTCAACCATCGGGCCGGCGAACCCGGTGCAGACCAATTTCCGTCCGGCCGCGAGGGTGTTCCAGATTTTGGATGGAAAAATGGCCTCGGTGATTTTCGGATTGGCCGCGACCAGATGCACTTCGTGGCGAATCAGATCGTCGCGCAGTTTGGCCGGATCGTTTTCGAGCGGCACCGGCCGCAACCACGCCGGCAATTGCCACGCCCCGCGCCCGTCGGAGCGCATCGTGACGCGGTAACCGGCGGTGCGAAGTTTTCCGCAAGCGTCGACCAGCAGCTCGATGTCGTGGCCGTAGCCGAGATTGCCGGAGTAGAGCGCAGTCCGCGGCTCCGGCGCAGTCGGTCGAACGAAGGACATCGTCGGCCAGTTGCGAATGATGATGGCATTGCGCGTTGGTCCGCCGAGGTTGGAGCCGATTTTCACGACTCGATCCCAGCGCCCGAGGTGATGATCCCAAAAGCGCCGGAAGGCGGCGCGCAGCGGTGCTGGATATTCGTACAATCCCCTAACGAGTTCCGGATAATAGTCCTGCAGCCAGTAAATGCTGCGCGCTCCGCGACGCCGGATGGCTTTGGCGAGGGTCACGGTGTTGGGCGGCGCGCTTGTCACGACCACCACGTCATCGCGCCTGACGAATCGCCCGATGTAATCCCGAAAAGCACGGCTGACGGAGGCGTATTCAGTGAATGACTGGCGCAGACTGCCGCGGCTGCCCCGGTAGTGGTCGAGATGCGTGATCTGGGAGACAGGCTGTTCGCGTTGCAACTCCCGGTAACCGCCGCGGCCACCGACCAGCCTGACGTCGCTGCCCTGCTCTTCCAGCCGGGCCGCGAGTTGTTCCGCGTAAAGACCGGTCGGTGCGGCGTCGGGCCAGATATATTGAGTGAGGATGTGGACGGTCGCCATACGGTGCGACCGCTAGCCGGCGATGACGCGCGGGAATTTTTCGGGTGCTCTTTGCACCGCAGGCGCGCCGTATTTGCGCAACTGAATGTGATACGCCTCGCGGTGATAGCGGAGGTTGGCTTCCAAAAGCAAGCCAACGAGCCCGATCATGATAGAGAGAGTGACCAGGCTCGCGGCCAGCACCGCCAGGGGCAGGTGATTGACCAGCCCGGTGGTGAAGTATTCTGCGACCGGAATGCAGCCGGCCGACAATCCGAGAAACGCGGCGATCGCGGCCAAATGACGGAAGAAAGTCAGCGGCCGATAATCGCGAAAGAGGACAACGAGCAGGCGAAAAATGCGCAGGCCATCGCGGATGGTTTTGAGTTTCGATTCCGAACCTTGCGCCCGGCTGCGGAACGGGACGGGAATCTCGGTTTGTGCGAAGCCTTTATCGACGGCCTGGATGGTGAGCTCGATTTCCAATTCAAAGCCGCGCGAAAGCACCGGCACATGTTTGTAAAAACGACGCGAGAAAAGTCGCAGGCCGGAAAAAAGATCGAGCGGCTTGAAGCGGAAAACCGAATTGAGCACCGCCGCGAAAATCGACATGCCCCATTGATGCAACGGCCGGAAAACCTGTGTCGCGTTTTGTGCGCTGCGGATGCCGGTGATCATGTCGACCGGCTCGCGCAGGTATTGTTCGACGAGCAGGCGCGCGCCATCGGCGGGATAGCTGCCGTCGCCATCGACCATCAGGACGAGCTCGGTATCGATGGCGGCGAGCGCGGTCGCGACGGCGGTGGCTTTGCCGCGGCGGCGTTCGGTGATCACTTGCGCGCCGGCGGCGCGGGCGGCGGAGGCGGTCTCGTCTTCGGAGCCGTTGTCGACAACGAGAACAGTCGCGTGCGGGAACGCGGCGGCGTATTCGCGCACGACATCCTCGATCCCCAGCGCTTCATTCAGGCAGGGGATGAGAATGGTGAGGGAAGGAATGGTCATCAATCGGCAGGTTCCGGCCTCTTCTTTAGGAACCATTTTCCATGCCGCGGAGGAGGGATTTCGCCTTGTGGAATGCTTGTTGCTCTGCTGCTTATGACTTCGCGGCTTCACCCACATGCCTCTCCTGACTCGAACCGTTCCGACGGCGGCGCCGGCGCGCTCCGTTCCCGTGGCGACGCGCCCTGCGCCTCGCGCTTCGCGTTTCCTGATCGTTAGTCTCGCTCTTGTCCTCCTGGCGGGCTGCTTTCTACGCGTGCCGGATTATGTTTTTGCGCCGTCGAACACGGCCCTCCACTGGCTGGCTCCGTTGCATCCGAGTCCGAAATTCGATGGCTTCGGTTTCGATGAAAAACTTTACCGCGGTTACGTCAGCGTCCTGATGCTGCAGGGCTTCGGTGTTTATCCGGAACTGGGCCGCCACTACGTGCAGGAACAGACGAAGCTCGAATCTGCCATCCTGCCGCCGACGCGCTTTTTCTACATCGGGGCTGCCTACGCCTGGCACCTTGTTTGGGGAACCGGACCGCTCAAGTCGCTCAGCGCGATCTCCAGTCTGTGCAGCATGCTTTTGCTTTGCCTGAGCGCGCGTTTCGCGTGGCGGCTCGGCGGGGGCGCGATCGCGCTTTGCGTCACGGCGCTGATGGCGTTTGCGCCGACGCAAATTCACATGTCGCAGCACGCCTTGATCGACGGCGTTTTTGCCTTTTGGGCGACGCTTTCTCTTTGGTTGCTCTGGGAAAATCTGCAACGGCCGAATCGTTGGCCATGGCTGGTGGGCTATGGCGTTGCGCTCGCAGTCATGGTGCTGACAAAAGAGAACGCGATGTTCGCTTATCTCGGGCTCCTTGCGATCCTGGCCGCGAACCACTGGCTGCGCTTCGGTCGCCTAACGATTAGCCTCGCTCTGGTCACGGTCCTCGGCCCGTTACTCGGCTCTATTGCTCTTGTGACGCTCTGCGGAGGCGTTGGGACGACGATTGAAATTTTTCGTCTTCTTGTGAGCAAAGCTTCCGTGCTCCAATACGCGATCGTGACTGGTGACGGTCCGTGGTATCGCTACCTCGTCGATTTGATGGTCATTAGTCCGATCGTCCTGGTGCTCGCGCTCGGAGGAATTTTCCGGCTCAAAACCACCGAGCGTCCCGGGCTTTACCTGCTGGTCTTCGTTGCCGCGAGTTTTGTCCTGATGGCAAACGTCCCCTACGGAATGAACCTGCGTTACACCAACATGTGGGATTTTCCGCTGCGCTATCTCGCGGTCTTTTGCCTCTGGCAAATCATCCCGCGCCAGAAGGCGCAGGCGGTTTGGCTGAGTCTCTGCATCGTGGCTCTCTGCGCGTTCGATCGGCACCAATACGACGTCTTCTTCGTGCAGAACGATCTCTACGAACTCGTCCCGAGAGACCTGCTTCGCGCGGTCAAGATTCTGAAGTAGGCTGATCTTCGGCGCCGGAGGGACGTGTTTCTGCGCGTCTCTCCGAAAATTGGCTAGCGCGCGAGCGTCTCGCGGCGGAGATCGGCAGTGGAATCAATCGTCTCGTGCAAGAGATGATGTACCGCCGGGCGCGCCTGTGCCCGCACAAAGATCTGGTAGGCGAACAGGCCGCGACTCACGCGAATGAGGACGGCGTTTAGCCTGACGAGAAGGCGTGAGAAGAAATTATCACCGAGCGCCTTGGGGAACGGCGCCGGGATGCCGCGCATCTCGAGGATTTGGTAGTCGGATTGCTTGAGCAATTCACGGAGCGATCGGAAGGTGAAAAGCCGGGTATGTGTGGCGTCGAGAATGCCTTTTTTGCCGTAGTTGAATTGCCCAAAGAGAAGCGCCAAACGGGTGAGGAAAAAGCCGATGTTCGCCGTCGTGAGAATTAGTTCGGGCCGCTTGCGACCAGTGGCGAAACGCAGTTCCTCCATGAAATCTTCCGGCGCTTTCAGGTGCTCGATGATGTCGAGCATCAGGATCTGGTCGAACTGCGAAACGTTGACGGGAAACTCTTTGCGATCGAGATCCCAGCGGATGAAATCGATGTCGGTCGGCGCCGCGTCCGCATCCGGCACGTAGCGATCCATCCCCGTGACGCGACAACCTTTGCGCGCCACTTCCGCAGCGACGAGCCCTTGGCCGCACCCGACATCGAGGACGTGGCCGCCGGGTCGCGCGGCGCGAATCGCGAGGGTGTGCGAAGACTCAAAGCCGAGTTTGAGATCGTATGTTTCCTCCGGCGAATCGACGTCGAATTTGCGATCGAACAAGAGATTCATCTGCTGCAAGCGGACCCGCAGCATCGTCAGGCAAATGTCCGCAGCGTATTTGAGTCCGTTGACGTGGTAGATCTCGTCGCCGTAGTAGGTCGGGATCGGCAGCTCAACGATGCGGAGTTTTTTCAAGACGAACTGGACAATGATCTCGGTGTCGAAATGGAAATTCTGGGTATTTCTCTCGAAGGGCACCTCGGCCAGCGCTTTCGTCGAATAGACCCGGTAACCGGAATGGAACTCGGAGAACTCCGTCCCCAGCATCCGGTTTTGGAAGCCGGTCAGGACTTGGTTGCCTAACCACTTGTAGAGCGGCATGCCCCCGGCGCGGGCGGCTTTTTTCTCGATCATGCGCGAGCCGAAGACGGCGTCGGCCTGGCCGGCGATGAGGGGCGCGAGCAGGTCGCGCAACTTTTCCGGCGCGTATTGACCGTCGCCGTGGATGAGCGCGACGAGGTCGAAATTGTTTTCGATCGCGTAGCGGTAGCCGAGTTTTTGGTTGCCACCGTAGCCTTGGTTTTCGGGCGTGCGCAGGACGGTGATTTTGAAAGCGGAATGCGCCTGCTGATAACGCAGGCCGTTCAGAAAAGTGTCGTCCTTCGAGGAGTCGTCGATGATAAGCACCTCGACGCCCGGTTGCTGGAGCGAGGCGGGAATGCGAGTCAGGACTTTCTCGATCGTCGTCTCGGCGTTGTAGGCGACGATGAAAATGAGCAGGCGTTTGCCGCCGAGATCAATTGGATCGGGCAGGGTGGAGTCGCCTGCGGCGGAGCGCATGCCTGTTTGGAAGCTAGAATTGCGCCAGTCGAGAGGCCTCTAACGGGTGCGGGGGACTTTCCGCTGCCAGAGCAGGTAGCCCCCAAACTCTCCGCACTGGACGAAGTCGCGTTGCACGACGGCGTTGGGGGCGTCGGAGGCGTATTTGGCCGAGCCATTCGGTTCGTTCATTGCGTCCCAGGCACGATTCAAGATTAGCCAATCCGCACTCTCCACGTCGCGGGCCAGGCGTGAGCCGGGGCGGTTGGCCGAAACCGGATTCATCTCCAGGAAATAGGTCGCCGGCGTGAGTTTCGGAGTCATGTGATAGAAAAAAGTGTCGTTGTAATTGGTGCGGCGGAGGTCAGCCGGGCCGACGAAGAGGCGATCGCCGGGTGCCGCCAGCATGTTCAACCTCTTGAGCACGAGGGCGGCCGTGGCGGCTCCTTTGAATGAATCGAAGGGAAAAGATCGACCGTCGTTCGTGAGAAACGTAGCGTCGGGCTCGGAATGCATGGCGGCCGCGAACGAGGGCCACACCACCATGGTGAGTTCGGGTACAATCGCGCGGAGCAGTGCGACCACCGTCACACAGGCGAAGACGGCACCACTCCGTCCCGCCACCTGAAAGCCGAAGCGCGATCCCAGGACGAGGAAAGACAGGGGCAGAATTCCAAACGAAACGAAGGTGACAAAAAGAATGTGAGGTGAGTCGAGGCGTTGCGCGGCCTGATAGGTCAGCCCGAGACCAAGGAGGGCCGCGCCAAGGAGGAGGTGGCCGCGTCTATTCCGCGGCTCTGATCGCATGGCAACGACTCCGGCCACGACATTCACGAGCGAGGCGATGAGATGTGCGACGAACAAAGTCAGGATCACAGGCGGGGCCGAGAAAAGAGGCAGATGGCGCGCCGGACCGGCGTGGAGAACCGGAATCAGGAAGAGATTATCCACAATCGGACGCAAACCGGTGAAGAAGGTCAGGATGGCGAGAGGAAGTAGCGCCACGCCTGTTCCCAACGCGAATTGCCGCCGCGTCGGCCAGGTCATGCCGTGCAGCAATGGCAGCGTAGCGAGGATCATGGCGGGACCGACATCAGGTCGGAAAAGCAGGGCGAGACCACCGAGCGCGCCGGCCAGAAATGAGCGCGTGCTGGAATCGGCTCGGCTGCCAAGGCAAAGCGACCAAAGCGCGCACGCGACGGCGCCGAACCAGGCGAAGGCAGGAAGGCAGGTGCCGAGAAGGAGGCACCCAGTGAGCGCGAGGCAACCCAAGCCGATGGTATTTCCCCAGCGCCGCGCGACGGAGAAGACAGCCAACGCAATCAGCATGCGATAAAGCAGGCCGACCGCCCGTTCGACAAAAATATTGGGGCCGAAGGCCGAAAATGCGGTCGCCAGAACCGCCGAATTGGCCGGTCCGTAGAATGTTTCGAAGTCGCGGTAAGGAAGTTTTCCCCGGAGCATCATCTCTGGATAAACGAGAATCATTCCCTCATCCATCGGGCTCGCTGCGGTCTCGAATGCCGGCCAGAAACCGACCAGCAAGACGAGCAAAACCAGGACGGTGGCAAAGAGCGCGTAGCGCTGCTTCGTCGATGGTTGAGGAGGAACGGAATCGAATACGACGATGCGTTCCACTTTCGCGAGAGCGAGAGCGAGCGGGGCAGACTCCAGACAGTCTTCGCTGATCACATGTCACCACCAGCGTGATCCATGCCAGCGAATGAGCTGCGACCGCTATTGACCGTTCGCGCCGGCTTCCGCTTTGAAGCCCAACACTGCGTCGGCTGTCGCGAGCATCGCGCTGTCGTCGTTATCGCCCAGGCCGCGCAGAAAATCTCGCGTGTGGCGGAGCGCGCGCCTAACGAAAAGATCGGCCGCGATGTGATCGGTGGCGGCGTGGCCGTTGCGATCGATCGCGGTCAGCTCCGCATCCCAGCGGCTCAGGACGCAGGTGGCGGCGAACATTTCCATCGCCGCATTCGCGATCCGTTCCTGCACCAACTGCATGTCCATGACTGGCTCACGATAAGTGATGAGCGCTTTGTTGACCGCAAAGTTGAAACGCCAGACGAGGCGCGCGAGCTGGCTGGCGTAGGATTTCAGCCGCGGATTGCGCACCGGCACATCGGGCACTTTTACCGCCGCGGTGAGCCGCTTCAGGCCGGCGCCCCAGGCCGCTTTCGCTCCGTCCGGGCGCCACGGTTTCAGCATGGTGTCGTAGATTTCCTTGAACTCCATCCCCGGTCCGCGCATTCCGACGAGCGCGATGAACGAAGTGAGCACTTCGTTGCTCCCTTCGCCGATCTGGTTGATGCGCGCGTCGCGCAGCATTCGGCCTAACGGGGAGTCGTCGAAATAAGCGGAACCGCCATGGATCTGGAAGCAATCGTTGACCGCGTCCCAAAGGCGCTCCGTCGTGAAAACTTTCAGCATCGCCGTCTCGATCATATAATCCTCGAGACCGCGATCGATCAGCGAGGCCGTCACCTGCGTCATCGCTTCCATCGCGTAGACGTCGGCCGCGGTGCGGGCGATTTTTTTCTTTACCAGGTCGAAGTTGGCCAGCGTCTTGTTGAACTGTTTTCTCTTGTTCGCGTGCTCGACTGACATCTTCAGGCAGGTCTTGGCCGCGCCGGTGCAGCAGGCGCCGAAAGTAGTGCGGCCGAAATCGAGCACGGTGAGCGCCACGCGCAGGCCTTTCCCTAACGGGCCCAGAATATTTTCTTTCGGTACGCGCACATTGTTGAGGCGGAAGCGTCCCGTGGCCGTGCCGCGGATTCCGAGCTTCGGCATGCGCGGCTCGAGCATTTCGAAGCCTTCCATGTCTGGTGTGACGAGGAACGCGGTGATCGCGGTTTTGCCCGGCTTCTTCGGGTCCGGCGTGCGCGCCATGACAGTGAGGACCTGGGCGATGGAAGCGTTCGTGATGTAGCGCTTTTCGCCGTTGAGAACGTAATGCGAGCCGTCTTCGCTCGGTTGCGCCTGCGTCTGCACGTTGGCGGCATCGGAGCCGGCTTCCGCTTCCGTGAGCGCGAACGCGGCGAGTTGCTCGCCATTCATCAACTTCGGCAGCCATTTCGCCTGCTGCTCTTTCGTTCCGAAAAGCAGGAGCGCGCGAATCCCGATGGAGTGGTGCGCATTGGTGAAAACCGCGGTCGACGCGCAACGCGCGCCGATTTCCTCGAGCACCTTGCAGTAAGCCATCTGCGAAAATCCCCGGCCGCCGACGGCCTTCGGCGCGGTCATCCCCAGCACGCCGACCCGCCCGAGGCCGTCGATCACATGGCGCGGAATATCGGCCTGTTGGTCGATTTCCTCCGGGTCAAGATGTTCATCGAGGAAATGCCGCAATTCCGTGACCGCGCGATCGACGTCCGCCTGCTGCGCATCGGTCAGTCGCGGGTAAGGCATCGCCCAATCGGCCACAAAATTGCCCAGGAAAAGTCCCTTGGCGAAGCCAAGTTCCTGTTTCCCGGTGAAGAGAAGCTCTTCCGCCTGTTGAATTTCCTTCTGTCGTTGAATTTCCGTTTCGGTGAGTGCCATAAAGTGAGGTACCGGCGACCGCCGGCGGGTGCCAGACTGTAGCCAAGCGCGTCGCGTTGTCCACCCCGGCGCCCCAATACAGCGGGAAAGCGCCTAACGAATTTCTTTCAGCCCCGGCAACCAACGGGGGACAACGACAGCAGTGGATGAAGTGCCTTAGGCTAAGAGCCTCTTAGATCTCGAGCGCCGAATCTTCTCTTCTTCGGCACGGCAGATACTCCTGAAGAATTTGCTCAACGTGAAGCTTCGTTTCCGTCGTTGCGCGCGGGTGAGTGATGACTCGGTGAACCATTTTTTTTGTTTTGATAGGAAGACGGCGGCAGAAATCAGCAGGATTTTCAAACTCAAAACTTTCGTCCTCACCCGGGCAACGCAAGAGCCGATATTCACGTTCAATGCTATAGCGTGATGGTTTGTAAAAGAAGAGGCTCGTGTGACTAAATTCGGTCCGAGGGAAATCCAAAGGTGCGTATTTGGCTCCATATTCCATGATGCTCTCAGGCAGGAATCGCCTGAGCGCCTTCGCGGAGGAAGTGATTACCACGCTGTTGGGCGAGTCTGTGTATGCTTGCCACATTTCGAAGGACTCGCGCGTGTTGCGATGCCAGCAGGAAATAAAGACGACGTGTCTGAAAGTTTCCTGACAATTTTCCGGATTTTCTGGGGTCGAAATCTTGTAAAGACGGCGGAATATCTCCTCTGACTTTGAAGCTTTCTTCGCATTACCGGGGGACAAACGACCTTCAAACGAGTCATCTACAAATCGATCCGCTCTGGCGAAGTAAAGCGTGGATGTCCTGATCAAATCCTCGAACTTTGGCAGCTCCATGTATCTCCAAAGAATCTCGGAATCGCCGATGACCTGATAGGGCCAATCTTCTGCATAGATCGGCGAGATCGGTCCAACGATTTGTCCGGTGCGCCGGTGGAATATAACGCGACCGAGTGGGAGTACAGGTGAGGGTTGCAAGGGGAAGTTATTAAGTCATAGAGGGTCGAGCACCGCCAGCATCGCAGGAACGACAATTGCGCCGTTCGCTTCGTGATCGCGAACGGCGCTCAAAATTGAAACCTGTGTCACGCCCGTTTGCAGAACGGTTCAGATTTCGTTTTTCCTGCTTGGAAGGCAAAATTAGAATACCGCGCTGAGGCGGCGGCGAATTGTGCCTAGCGAAATTTTAGCTGCAGCCCTGGCTCGTTCCGCACTCGGTGCAGCAGCCGCAGGCGCCGGCCCGGATCACTTTGTTGCTCCCGCAATGGGAGCAGGTGATGTCCATGAACATGTTGCCTAACGCTTCGCTGACTCTCTCGGCGTGGGTGCGGCCGTTGGCGCCGGATGGGTTGCCCTCGTTGGGCGTGTGGTTCGTGATGACGTCGATCAATTCCTTGTCGCCGGTGCGGGAAAGGTCGGCGACCGGGCGGTTAACCGCTTTTTTCTCCATGTCGGCAATTTCCTTGAGCGGCAGCTCAGGATGGTTCCGGCTCGGGGAGGTCGCTTCCTTGTAGCCTTTGATGAACTGGCAACCGAGCCAGCGGAAGACGTAATCGGTGAT
>JBDTCM010000028.1:0-5945 GCA_039923575.1 Chthoniobacterales bacterium | reverse complement strand
GCGCGACCCACGCCACCACCGTCGTGGTCATAAGGACGAGCCCGATGGCGAGGAAAAGAATCGGGCGCAGGTTGCGTCGAAAATCCCGCCACGAAGTGAAGAGGGCCGCGGGATAGAGCAGCGGCGGCAAAAAGAAAAAGAGGACGAGGTCGGGATCGAGCCGGATGACGGGAAGAAACGGAATGAAACTCAGCGCCAGCCCGCCGAGGACGAGCAGGACCGGATACGGGACCTCCAGTTTATTGGCGAGAATGACCAGTCCCGCGACCAGGACGAACAAAAGCACGACCGGTTCGGCGTGGTGCACGGCGAGGGCGCGAAGAAATGCCTAACGTCGAGACTCGGCACTGGCCGGTGCGGCCGCGCGTTCTCGGTTGGCCTGCAATTGCGGCAGATATTTTTCCGACCAGTGACAGATGGCATTCAAAGGCTCGATCAAGGTGCGGCCCAGTGGGGTAAGCGAATACTCCACCTTCGGCGGAACGACGGGATGGACTTTGCGCGCGATCAACCCGTCGCGCTCGAGGCTGCGCAATGTCTGGGTGAGCATCTTTTGGGAAATGCCGCCGATCTCGCGTTGCAGGGTCGCATAGCGGCGCGTGCCGCTGGCGAGGACGTGAATGATGAGCGCGGTCCATTTGTCGGCGATGCGGCTGAGCACGACCCGCGAAAGGCACTGCGCGTTCATGACGGAGGCTTGCTTGGCGCGCTTTGGCATGGGCGTTTTTTAAGCTCATCCGCCGACACGTGCAATGGGAGAGTGACAAACCGACCGATGGGTATATGCCGCCGCGGGATGTTGCCCGACTTTGTGCTTGGAAAAAGATGACTCCTCGGCAATCTTCATTTCCACTGCGTTCCCCAAAGACCCGCCGATCAGGCTTCCTGATTCCCGCCGAGTCAACTTGTGGACGCGACAGCTATGCGCGCACCACAAGAAGGAAGACCGCTGCGGTGAAAGTTTTGATTGTCGGCAGCGGCGGGCGCGAACATGCGCTCGCCTGGAAGTTGCAGCAATCTCCACAGGTCGACGCGATTTTTTGCGCCCCCGGAAACGCGGGCACGGAGGAGCTCGGCGAAAACCTGCCGCTTCTGCCTAACGACTCGAGCGGACTGCGCAGGTTTGCGCGGGAAAACCAGATCGACCTCACGGTTGTCGGTCCGGACGATCCACTCGCGGCCGGTCTGGTGGATGAATTTCAAGAGGACAAACTGCGCATTTTCGGTCCCGCCAAAGCAGCCGCCCGGCTCGAATCCTCGAAAGTTTTCGCGAAACAACTGATGCGCTGCACCGGCGTGCCGACGGCGATGGCCGGCGTTTTCGACGACAGTAGGAAAGCGTGCCGATTCGCGGAGAAGTTGCATTACCCGATCGTGATCAAAGCCGACGGTCTCGCCGCCGGCAAAGGAGTCGTGATCGCGCCGGACGCGGCGAGCGCGATAGAAGCAATCGCCGACATGATTGACCGGCGGCGTTTCGGCGCCGCCGGCGCGCAGGTCCTGATCGAAGAATTTCTCGAAGGCTGGGAATGCTCGCTCCACGTGCTGGTGGCTGGCGAGCGCTACCAACTGCTGGGCACAGCCTGCGATCACAAACGGCTGAAAGATGGAAACGAGGGGCCCAACACGGGCGGCATGGGTGCCTACAGCCCGGCCGCCGCTTGGGACCCGGACTTGGAAAAGCAATTTCAAGAAAAAATCATGCATCCGCTCCTGCGCGGGTTGCGCGACGAAAAGCTGCATTTTTGCGGGCTGCTCTTCCCCGGGCTCATGGTCAGCCGTGGGATCAGCCGGGTGCTTGAGTTTAACTGCCGCTTCGGGGATCCCGAGACGCAGGTGATTCTGCCGCGGGTAAAAGGTGACCTGCTCCCGCTCCTGCAGGCGACGATCGATGGACGCATCGACGAGGTGAAGATCGAATTGGACCGGCGCACCGCAGTCACGGTGGTGATGGCCTCGGCGGGCTATCCCGGGAACGTCGTCGCCGGCAAGAAAATTTCCGGTCTCGCCGAGTGCGCGAAGATGCCGAATGTCCATGTCTTCCACGCCGGGACACTCCGCGAAAAAGGAGAAGTCTTCAGCAGCGGCGGCCGGGTTTTGGCCGTGACCGCGCTGGGCGATAGCATCGCGGCCGCACGCGACCTCGCCTACACCGCGGTCGGCAAAATCGATTTCGAAGGCTGCCATTACCGGCGTGACATTGCTCTTGCCGCAGTTCCAGCTAACGTCGGTGCGACCGATGCTGCGTCACGTCCTCAGCGCTAGCCTAACGATTCTTCTCGCGGCTTCCGTGGCGGCACAGTCGCCTTCGCCAGCCCCCGCCGCCGCAACGCCCTCCCCTGCGCGCTCGATCCTCGACAGCCTCAACGCGGCCGATTTGGAGCAGGCGATTCCGATCATCAAGGCAAACTATGTCGACCCCGCGGCCCTCAACGAGACGGAATTGAATCGCGCCGTCCTCGCGGGTCTGCTCAGCCGGCTCGGCAACGGCGTCATGCTCCTGCCGGCGCACGGTCCGGCCGCCACCCCTGCGCCCGCGCCATTGTATCGGGAGATCATTGCCGGCCACATCGGCTACCTGCGCCCGAGCGATTTGAACCGGGACCAGCTCGCCGAGATGGACCTGATGCTGCGCGGTCTGGCTGGAAAAAAAGTCGATGCCCTCATTATCGATCTGCGCGCGAGCGGTGAGACTAACGACTACGGGATGGCGGCGGAATTCGCGAGTCGTTTTGTGCCGAAGGGCAAACCGCTTTTCACTTTGCGCGGTCCCGGCCGCAAGGAATTGCGCGCTTTTCTCTCCAGTCAGGATCCGATCTACCACGGCCTCGTCGTCGTTCTGGTCGACGCGGACACAGCCGGAACCGCGGAAGCGCTGGCCGCCGCTTTGCGCCTGAACAAAAAAGCCATCGTGATCGGCGAGGCCACCGCCGGGCGCGCGGTCAACTACGCCGATCGACCGCTCCCGAGCGGCAACATCCTTCGTATCGCCGTCGCGCAGGCGGTCCTGCCCGATCAACAGCCGCTTTTCCCCAATGGCCTGAAGCCGGATCTGTCCGTCGCGCAGCCGTTGGCGGAGAAACGCCAGATTTTTGAGCAGAGCCTGACGAAAGGCATGAGCCCTTTTGTTTTTGAAAGCGACCGGCCGCATTTGAACGAAGCCGCTTTGCTCGCGGGAACGAATCCCGAAATTGAGGCCGCGCAAACCGCGCAGCAACGGCGTGCTCGTGGTGGAGATGCCCCGGCCCTGCACGACCCGGTCCTGCAGCGCGCGGTCGACGTGGTGACCTCGATCGGGGTTTACGAGAAACAACCGGGCGGCTCGCCCTAACGAGACGTGCATCCTCTCGAAGAGCGCATCGGGTATCAATTTCGTGATGCGCGTCTGCTCACCGAGGCTCTTACCCATCCGAGTGTCGCGCACGAAAAACAGAAAAAGCATTTCGATAACCAGCGCCTCGAGTTCCTCGGCGACGCCGTCTTGCAGCTCGTCGTGACGGAGCATCTCTTCGCGCGCTACGGCGAAGCGGGCGAAGGTCGCCTCACGATTCAACGCGCGCGGCTCGTCTCGCGCCAGGCGCTCAAAGTCCACGCCGCCCGGCTCGATCTCGGGCAACACCTGCTGATGGGCCGCGGGGAAGACGCGAGCGGCGGGCGGCAGCGCGATTCCACTCTCGGTGACGCCTTCGAAGCGCTCCTCGGCGCGATCTACCTCGATAGCGATCTCGAGACGACTCGCCGTTTCATTCTCGCGGAGATGCGGGACGACCTGGAACGCCTGGAAGAGGAACCGTTGGAGATCAATCCCAAGGGCCAGCTCCAGGAAATCCTGCAGGCGATCTCACCCCGCAGCCCGGTTTACGAACTTCTCGCGCAAGCGGGGCGCGAACATGAGAGGACCTTCTCGGTCCGGGTCGTCTGGGAAGCGCAAGTGCTGGGCGAAGGCGCCGGCCGGAGCAAAAAGCAGGCGGAAACCGCCGCCGCCCTCGCCGCTTTGAAAGAGCAGCTCTGGGCGAAACGCGATCAAGCCAACCTGCCCTAACAAGCCACCCCGCGCGCCGCGCCGCACTTTCTGGGGAGCGTGGGCGCCTCGCCCGCTATGTCGCGCGCCTCGCGGGACACGCGCGCCAAGAAGGCGGGGGCAAATCGCCCCAGGCCCCCGCTCGGAGAGTTGCCCCAGCCGATGACTCCCTCAGCACGGATTGCAGAGAAACGACGTCCACTCTGCCGGTATGGGTTTTGCACTTCTTTCCACCTCTGTGCTGCGCGCGAGTGTCCCGCGAGGCGCGTGCCACAGCGGGCGAGGCGCCCGCGCTCCCCGGATTACTCCGGCCTTGCTCCAATCAGCGACGCTAAACAGATACGGGGTCACCGCCCCCGGCTACAATCAGAACTGTGATTGAGCGCGTGAATTTCCCCTAACGACGTCTCCAAGGAAAAATATTCCCGGATCGCGCGGCTGACGAATTCCTTGGCGCGCGCAATCGCATCCGGGAGCGGATCGCCCAGAGCAAGGCGCGCGGCGATCGCGGCCGAATAGGTGCAACCGGTGCCGTGCGTCGAAACACCGGCAACAAACGGCGCCGCAAACTCCACCACCGTTTTTCCATCGCACAAAAGGTCGATCGCTCGATCACCGGCCAGATGACCGCCCTTAAGCAGGATGCGGGTCCCAAATTTTTGCGCCAACTCGCTCCCGGCCGCCTTCATCTCATCCAGGTCGCGCACCGGCCGTCCGATCAACGCGGCGGCTTCCGCCATGTTTGGCGTGATCAGCGTCGCGCGGGGAAAAAGTCGCGCCCGGTAGGTCTCGACCGCCGCCGGTTCGAGCAAAGCGTCGCCGCTGGTTGCGATCATAACCGGATCGACGATCAGCGGGATCGTTCCCGCGCACCGTTCAAGGACCGACGCGACCGTCTGGACGACCTCGGCTGAAAAAAGCAGCCCGGTCTTGATCGCGCCGACCGGGAAACTGCCGAGCAACAACTCGATTTGCTCGCGCACGTTCCGAGCGTCGACCGCATCGATCCGCGCCACCTTTCGCGGCACTTCCGCCACGACGCAGGTCACCGCCGTGACACCAAAAACACCGAGGGCGCTGAACGTTTTCAGGTCGGCCTGCAAGCCCGCGCCTGCGCTGCAATCGGAGCCCGCGATGGTGAGGGCGACAGCAGGGGAAACGGGATTCGAGATTCGAGATTCGAGATTCGGGTTGGCGTTCCCGTCGGAGCGATCGCTCACCGATTTAACGATTCACGAATCTCGATTTAACGGGTTCCACCTACCCGCCGTCGCTGCCAATCGCTTCGACCGGGCAACCTTCCATCGCCTCTTTGCAGAGGGCCTCTTCCTCAGGCGATTCCGGCTGTTTGTAAACGAAGGAGTGGCCGCCATCGTCGTTGCGCTTGAAGTTGGCGGGCGCGGTTTCGCGACAAAGATCGCAGTCGATGCACTGATCATCGACGTAGAACTTTCCCTCTACGTTTTCGGAATATTTGTTCGCTACGTCAGCCATAAAGCACTTCGGGGTCGGTTTGGGCTCGAAAGGTAGGAAGATTCGCAATCCGTGCAATCGATTTCCTCGTTGACGCCATGCCGCGCAACCGGCAAATGAGCCGTGTCCAAATCGCCGCTCCTCTTACTCATCCATGAAAGCCGAAGCTCGCAAGACGCTATTATCTTTTGCCATTGAGTTGGTGATCTACGGCTGTCTCATCGCCGCCTACTTTCTGCTCGTCTTGCATTTTCTGGGGCCCTCCCTCGCCGAGATCGAAAAAACGCATGTTCGACTCTATGCACTGGTCGCCGTCGCTCTGGTCCTGGGGCAGTCGATCGTCCTGGAATTGATCACCACTTTCCTGATCCGTCTCCTGCGCGGTCGCTCGGAATGATGATCGCGATGTTTTTCCCGATCTCCGGCGCGGAGATCAATCCAGTTTACCTGG
>JBDTCM010000027.1:0-6591 GCA_039923575.1 Chthoniobacterales bacterium | reverse complement strand
AGCAGTCGTCCGCAGATAGCGTTCTCCTGCCAGAGGAGGAAGACAAGGGCGAGGTTGAAGAGGGTCAGCTCGATCCAAAAATACCAGACGGGTTGGGCGACCAGGAGGAAGGCGAAGAGGAGGATCATGCGCGGATTGGTCGCGAGCAGGTTCGTCCATTTGAGCAACGGGCGGGCCTGGTCGCGGTAAGCGTTTGCACTCGTCGCATCGACGCCCGTTCGTTTCATTTGGTCAAGGCTGGGGCAGAGCCATTCCTGTTGCCGGGTGTAGTTGAGATAGAGGCGAAGCAGAAATTTCTGCCAAGGCCGCTCGCTCCAGCGCAGCCGATCGAATTCCGTCTGCAAGGCGTTGGACGAATCCAACTCCGCGCGTCCCGTGCCCTCGGCGAAGTAGAGGTAGGCGTTCCGGAAATAGTCGGCGGCTGCGCTTTGCATGGAGTGGCTCGCGCCGGCCGCGAGCGCGAGCAACCAGACGAGTGGCGTGCCGCCGGCCGCCGTGTAACGCAGGCAAAGGTGTGCATAGACGCTGAGGAAAACCAGATTGTCCGCCAGGCCGTCGAGCGCTCGTCCCGAGCGGCTGCCCTGTCTCGTGAGGCGGGCCAGTTGGCCATCGGCGTTGTCGAAGGCGTTGCTTAGGATGTGCAGCGCCATTCCCAAAAGGTTGAGCGGGAGGTCGCGATAGAAATAGAGATGCCCGGCTGCGATCCCTAACGCGGCTCCGCACCAGGTCACTTGCGCGGGCGTCATCCGCAGCCCGGAAAAAAGCAGCGCCAGCCGGAAGCCGATCTTGCGATAGAAATAGAGATCGAGAAAGCCTTCGACCTCGCGCGCCTTGCAGCTCGCTTCCAGCTTCTCTGCGTCCGCCGGCATGTCGATGATCGCCGGCAATCCCACTCAGGCGTGCTGCGCGACCAATCCCGGGACGAGGGTATCCGCGAGAATGTTGAGCGCCTCATCCAGGTCGGCCCTGGTATGCAACGCGGTCACGCAGGCCCGGAAACAAATGCGATCCTGCGGCACGGCCGGATAATCGACCGGCGCGACCCAGAGTCCGCGGGCGCGCAATTCATGGCCGAGGCGATACATCCGTTCGCGATCGCCGATCACGAGCGGCATGACGTAGGTGGTCGAGTTCCCGGTGTCGATGCCGAGGCCGCGCAGTTGCGTGTGAAAATAGTCAGCGTTCTCCCAGAGCTGGGTGCGCAGTTGTGGCTGGCTCATTCCGATCTCGAGCGACTTCAAAATCGCCGCGACTACGACCGCGGGCAGCGCGCACGAATAAACGTAGGGATGCGCGTAGAAGCGCAAGTATTGCAGCGTCTCGCGCGGACCCGCAACATAACCGCCGAGCGCGCCGAACGCCTTGGAGAAGGTTCCGTAGGTGAGGGGAACGCGATCTTCGACCCCAAACTTTTCCGCCGCGCCGCGACCGTGTTCGCCGCAGGCGAGAGTGGAATGCGCCTCGTCGATGAAGACGCTCGCGCCATGGGATTCGGCGACAGCGATCAGTTCCGGGAGGTTCCCGAAGTCGCCATCCATCGAGTAAATGCCTTCGATCACGACCAGCCGGCGTTTCCCCTCATGCCGGCCTAACGACGCATCGAGGGAAGCGGGATCATTGTGCTCAAATTTCTCCGAGCGGCAGCGCGAGAGGGTCGCACCATCGCGCAGACTGAGGTGCGAGCGGTTATCGAGCACGGCCACATCGGTCTTGCGGAGCAGACCGGAGATGGTGCCGAGCGCGCCGCCGAAACCGCTGTTGAAAAGCATCGCGTCTTCACGCCCGAGAAACTGCGCGATCTTGCGCTCGAGCTCGCGATGCAGATCCGTCATGCCGGAGAGCATGGGCGAGCCGCAGGCGCCGAGGCCATGCGAAGTGAGAGCCTCGTGCGCGGCCGCAATCACTTCGGGGTGATTGGCCAGCCCGAGGTAATTGTAGGAGCAGAGATTGATGACGGATTGCGGTTTCCCGTCGTAAGTGATGGTGGTGCGCGCCTCGGCCGCAGCGCGCATCTCCGGTTCGTAAAGTTCAACGGCCCACGCTCCGGCCTGCATCCATCGGGTGAAACTCGCGGGCGCCTGAAGTGGATCCCTCCCTTCGCTTGCGAGGAAATTGCTCAGACTCAACTCAGCTGGGTTGTCGCTCATAAAAAAACCGCGCCTGCGGAGCGCGGCTGGAATGGAGTAGGAAAGGTGGTGAGACCGTTCTGCTGCTCGGAAATGAATTGGCTAATAGTGTTGTGCATCCTTTGGGGTCTTCGCGGGCGCGCTAAGTTCCAGACTGACTGGCGGTTCAGAAGCGCGAACCGGAATTTCCATTCGGGGCAGCAATCTTAACGCGTCGCGCCCCGGCGACAAGAACTTTAATTTCGCCCCGGCAAGGGGCCGGAAACGACGCCCCCCGGCGGACGATTCAGGAACTGCTCGAACTCGCCCGGCTCCGGCGCAGGCTCCCGAAGAAATCGAGCAACGCCGCGATCGCGTAGACGCTCGTTAGGGCAAAAACGAACCAGGCGCCCCAGAGCCGCTTGCTACCCTCGGTCAGGGCATAAATGAACCAGATGGTGCCAGCACACAGCAAAATCTCCGTCCCGTAGAGCAGCCAACCGCGGCGCTTCCCGCGCGTCCGCGATTCGAGCAGCGCGAAGACCAGCGGCCAGGTAAACGCCACCAAAGTCAACGTGCCGTTGAGCGACGGGGCGATGCGTGTCGCGCCGTAGTCGTAATCGGTCTGCGCGTCGCTGCGCGGAAAGATTTTTTGCAAACCGGCCTTGGCCGGTGGCGGCGCGGCGTTCTCCTTTCCGCCGTGGGAACATTGACTGAGCGGGACGAAAAGCGCGGCGATCATTAAAACACCTAACGTCAGTTTCAGTTTGTGCACGAAGGCCAGTGTCTGTCCGCTCGCGTCGATCGCACAAGCAGAAACGATTAACCCTCGTACGGCGACGGCGGCTGCTCGAGTGCGGTCTTCAGCACTTCATCGACCGTTTCTACCGGAATGAAGTTAATTTTCTGTTTCGCTTCCTCCGGAATGTCGACCAGGTCCTTTTCGTTCTGCCTCGGAATGATCACGGTGGTGATGCCGGCGCGCATCGCGGCCAGGCTTTTTTCCTTCAGGCCGCCGATCGGCAGGACGAGCCCGCGCAACGTGATCTCGCCCGTCATCGCGACATCGGAGCGCACCGGCGTGTTGCTGAAAAGCGATGCGAGCGCGGTGAACATCGCCACTCCGGCCGACGGTCCATCCTTCGGCACCGCGCCCGCCGGGACGTGAACGTGGATATCCATCTCGGCGAAATCCTTGGCCGTCGCGCCGATTTGACCGTCGCGGCTGCGCACCAGGCTGAGCGCGGCCTGCATCGACTCCTTCATCACGTTTCCGATCTGGCCGGTGAGGGTGACGTTGCCCTTGCCCGGGTAACGCGTCGCTTCGATGTGCAGCACTTCGCCTCCGGCCGGGGTGTAGGCGAGCCCGGTGACGATGCCCGGTTGGTTCGCGGTCAGCTTCGTGTCGTGAATGTAGCGCGGCGCGCCGATCATCTCCTCGACCACTTCCGGAGTCACAGTCACGTGCTCCGTTTTACCGCGCGCCACCCGCGCCGCCACGCCGCGAATGACAGCGCCGAGTTGCCGCTCGAGTTCGCGCACGCCGGCTTCGTGCGTGTAGCTGTCGATTACCTTAACGAGAGCATCCTCCTGCCATTCGCATTGCTCGGGCTTGAGGCCGTTCTCCTCGAGCTGTCGCCTAACGAGATAGCGTCGCGCGATTTCCAGCTTTTCGCGCCCGGTGTAGCCGGCCAGTGTGATCAATTCCATTCGATCGCGCATCGGCTCCGGCACGCCCTCGATGTAATTCGCGGTGGCGATGAAAATGACCTGCGAAAGATCGAACGGCACATCGAGATAGCGATCGACGAAGGAAAAATTCTGCCGCGGATCGAGCACCTCGAGGAGCGCGCTCGCCGGGTCGCCCCGGAAGTCGGTTCCGAGCTTGTCGATCTCATCCAGCATCATGACCGGGTTGCGCGTTCCGGCCCGCCGCAACTCCTGAATGATCCGGCCGGGCATCGATCCGATGTAAGTACGGCGATGGCCGCGGATCTCCGCTTCGTCCCGAATTCCGCCGAGACTCAGCCTAACGAATTTGCGGCCGAGGGCGTCGGCAATCGATTGGCCGAGGCTCGTCTTGCCCACGCCGGGCGGGCCGAGGAAACAAAGAATCGGGCCCTGGCCTTTCGGGTTCAGTTTGCGCACGGCCAGATATTCGATCAGGCGACGCTTCACTTTTTCGAGATCGTAATGGTCGCGATCGAGGATTTCCTGCGCCTTATCGAGGTCGAGATTGTCCTCGCTCATTTTCGACCAGGGCAGTTCGGCGATCGTCTCGACGTAAGTCACGATGACGGAATAATCCGGACTCGCTGGCGGAATGAAGTCGAGCCGTTTCAGTTCGCGCTCCGCCTGCTTCATCACTTCCTCGGGCGGCTGTGCGGCCGCGAGTTTCTCGCGCAGTTGCGCCATCTGTTCCTCCGCGCCGGATTCGCCTTCGCCCAGCTCGCGCTGGATCGCTTTCACCTGCTCGCGCAAGTAGGCGCGGCGTTGCGCGTCGGAAAATTGCGACTGCACATCCTTCTGTAACTTCTGCTGGATCTGCGCGATTTCGAGCTGCGCCGAGACTCCAGTCTGCACGGCGTGGAGACGTTTCTGGAGGTCGTTCTCCTCGAGCAACGCCTGCTTTTGCGCGACATTAATCGTGAGATTCGGCGCGAGGAAATCAGTCAACTCCTCGGCGTCCTCGATCCCGAGCACGATCGCTCGCGCCTGTTCGGGCACATCCGGCGTCAGCTCGAGAAGTTTCGCCGATGAATCACGCAAGTTGCGAAAAGCGGCTTCAAATTCCTTCGTCGTTGGTGCCGGCAGCGTCTCCAGCAGTTCGATTTCCGCGCGCAGATACGGCGCCGTTTGCGTCACCTTGCGGATCTTAAAACGGCGCAGCGCCTGCACGATGATGACGACGTGGTCATCGGCCTGGCGCAACAATTTCAGCACCGTCGCTGCCGTCCCGACCTGGTAAAGATCCTCCACCGCCGGCTCGTCCTTGCTCTCATCACGTTGCGCGAGCAGGCCGATGATCTTGTTCTGCGCCAGCGTTTCGTTAAGCAACTGGATCGAGGCCGCGCGCTGCACATTGATCGGCGCCATCGTGCGCGGGAATACCACGAAGCCGCGCACGGGAAGAATCGCGAGCGCACTCGGAATCGCGGGCATGACGTCAGGGCCGCGCATCTGTCCGGCATTGCCAATCGGCGAAGGCGTTTCGGCCACGGCTTGCAAAGCGCTGAAAGGTTGTGCGCTCATTTCTTGAACGGCAGATCGATCCACAGAAAACCGTTGCGCTGCTCGGCCCGCGCCTGGTCGACGTCGACCGGCAAAGGCAACTCGATCGCGCGCTCGAAAGGGCCGTAGTCAATTTCGAAGGCGATCATTTGCACGGCGCGTCCTTCGGCGTCGGTCGGCTCCGGCGCGGCGCGCGTGCCGCGAATGCTCAGGCGTTGTGGTTCGACCGTGAGATCCACCTGGGAGCGATCGACTCCGGCGAGATCGACGCAAATGCGCAGGCCCTTGTCGCACTGAAAGGCGTTGATCGCCGGATGCCAGCGATACGGCATGAGCGGAATGAACTGGAGCCGGGCGAGCTGAAAAGTGGCGTCGCCGAGCGGGTGGGGGAGCCAGCGCAATTTGATTCCGCGGATCGTATTCATGCGTTTCCTGAATCTAAACTACGTAGCGGAGACGTCACCTGCGCGCGAAAATTAGCAGCGGGCGCAAATCCGCGCAGTTTTGGGGGACGTGGGAGCGAGGCGGTCGTCGAAGTGGGAATCCCGCCAAACTTTGTCGAAAAATTGCGGCCAAAAAATAGTTGACTGAACAGTAAACTATGGCAGGATCTCCACATGCCGAGGACAAGTGACGTCGAGGAGCGTTTGATGAACGCGGCGATGGATCTGATCTGGGAGAACAGCTACGGCTCGACCTCGGTGGACGCGATTTGCGAGAAGGCCGGGGCGAAGAAAGGGAGCTTCTATCATTTCTTCGAATCGAAATCGGAGCTGGCGGTGAAAGCGCTCGAGGCGGATTGGCAGCGGAAAAAAGCGAAGATGGACGATATTTTTTCCGCTTCGGTGCCGCCGCTCGATCGGCTCCGCCGCTATTTCGAGCACGTCTGCGAAGGCCAGACCAAAGCGCACGGAGAATGCGGTGCCGTCCTCGGCTGCCCCTATTGCAGCCTGGGGAGCGAGATCGGCACGCAGGACCGCGCGATTGGCGAGCAGGTGCGCAAGATCCTGGATAAGAATGCCAAATACTTTGAATCGGCGATTCGCGATGCGCATGCGCAGGGACTGATCGCGGCACCGGACGCGAAAGCGAAAGCGCAGATGCTGGTGGCATATTTTCAAGGCAGCCTGGCCCAGGCGCGAATTGAAAACGATGTGGGGCGTTTGCGCAACATGGCGGCGGGCGCGTTGGAGTTGCTCGGCGCCCAGAGCAAGCGGGCCGCGAAGTGAGAACCACAATTTTTGTTAACCTAAAC